>NZ_LZMK01000439.1:0-1356 GCF_001665865.1 Nocardia sp. 852002-20019_SCH5090214
GCTGATCTCCAACCCCGCCTCCGCCAGCCGGCGACGCATCTCCGTCGACTTCCAGATCCCGTTCTCCGCAGCCTTCATTCGTAGGTTCCAGCGCATCCACCTAGCCTCCTTCGCCTGCCAAACGAGCAGCGACGCGTTCGTTGGCGTCTACCCACGCCCTTTCCACATGATCATCGTGCACATGGACATACCGAGTCGTCGTCGATAGCCACTCGTGGCCGAGCAGTTCCTGGATCGCCTTCAGATCCATGCCCCGCTCATACATCGATGACGCGCAGAAATGGCGCAAGCCATGGGGAGTCAGCCGACCGCTCCACGCCGGAAGGTATCGCCCCACTGCGACAGCGAGCCCGGACCGCAGCGCGTCATCGCCGACCCGGCGGCACCTCCCGGTGCGGGGATCACGGCGCTCGCTCGGCAGCAACGGCGCATCTGGATCGTCCCAATCATCTCCGAACTGGTGACGGATATCTGCTATCCACCACTCGAGCAAGGCGTCGACCTCGTTGATCGCCGGTGTCAAACGCGTTTTCGGGCCCCGGCCCCGGCTGCCCTTGCCATATCGGACGTGCAGCTTCCCACTCGAACCCAGGTCCGGCCGCCAGTCACGAATATCGAGCATCACCGTTTCGGTGATCCGCAAACCAGCACGCCGCCACAACGACGCCGCCAAGTAGTCCCTCGCAGCCGGCAAGAACTTGCGGGCATTAGGCAATCCGTCCCGCCATCGGCCGAACAAGACTTCAACGTCGCCCGTCGGCGGCGGCACCCGTCGGGTCCCGTAGTCCGCCTTCGGCGGCCGGTTGAACTCATCGACCGGCTGGATCACCACATGACCGGCGACGCGGTGAATGTCGGTCTGATAGCGCGCGATCAGGAACTCGAAGAATTGAGACAGCGTCACCGCCTTCCGATATACCGTCGATCGCGCACGCCCTTGCCTACGTTGAGCAACCAGGAACGCATCGACCGCGTCCGGGCCTGCGGTCCAGATCGGCCGACCGTATCCGCGAACAAACTCCACCAGCACCGAACGGTCGGCCGCGAGCACGCCATCGCTGATCCCCGCACCAAGACCGGCCAACAGGAACTGGTCGACCAAATCCTGCTCGAAATCCTCGATTTCCTGCGTCGTCCGCAGAGCACACGGCGCGCCCAACGACCTCACCGGTGCCAGAGTCATGAAACCGCCACATCACCAGGAGCGATCATCCATCATAAATACCATCCGAGTGTCGGCATTCTCGACGAAATCACGAAAACTCTTGTCGATCCGCCACATACACCACTTCCTGCGAGAAGCCCTGACCTCTTCGGTTGCGGTCGTGAAGAACTCACGGCAGTTGCTACAGCCGG
>NZ_LZMK01000440.1:0-2420 GCF_001665865.1 Nocardia sp. 852002-20019_SCH5090214
GTGGCAATCGGATTCGCGGTCGCCGGCCGCGACGACCCCGCCCTCGACGAATTGGTCGGCTTCTTCGTCAACACCCTGATACTGCGAGTCGACCTGACCGGGGATCCCACCCTCACCGAGCTACTCACCCAAGTCCGCACCCGCAGCCTCGGAGCCTTCGAACACCAACACGTGCCCTTCGAAGTCCTGGTCGAACGACTCAACCCAGCCAGATCACTGAGGCATCACCCCCTCATCCAAGTGCTGCTGGCCTGGCAGAACTTCACCGGAAACAACGACCCCGCAGCCGGCTTGATATTGGACGACCTCCAGATCAGCTCGCTCCCGGTGGATACCCACACCGCCCGCATGGACCTAGCGTTTTCCCTCGGCGAACGCTTCACCGACAACGGCGATCCGGCCGGACTCACCGGCGCAGCGGAATTCCGCACCGACATCTTCGACGCCACCACCATCGAAACACTCATCCAACGGCTCGAACGAACACTGACCGAACTGACCCGCGACCCGGGACAACCACTGTCATCAGTGGACCTGCTCGACGAATCCGAACACACCCGGCTGGACGAAATCGGCAACCGCGCCGTACTGCACACGCACACACACTCGGCGACGTCGGTTCCCGAGTTGTTCGCCGCGCAAGTGGCCCGCACGCCCAACGCAACAGCACTGAGCTGCGGCGAAGACTCCTGGACCTACCTGCAGCTCGAGCAAGCCGCGAACCGGCTGGCGCACTTGCTCACCGACCACGGGGTGGGTCCCGGATGCGTGGTCGGACTTCTGATGCAACGCACAGCACAAGCGATCACCGCGATAGCGGCAGTGCTCGAAACCGGGGCCGCCTACCTGCCCATCGATCCCGAACATCCAAGGGCACGAATCGAATTCATGCTCACCGACGCCACGCCCGTGGCCGTGATCACCACCGCCGACCTGGCCGGACGACTCGACGGAATCGACATACCGATCATCGATGTCAACGACCCGACCCTGGAAAGTCAACCCAGCACCGCACTACCGGCGCCACGCCCGGACACGATCGCCTACCTCATCTACACCTCCGGCACCACCGGGATCCCCAAAGGCGTAGCGACTACCCACCACAACGTCACCCAACTACTGACAACTCTGAACACCGGCCCCACATCCGCGCCGGAACAGGTGTGGGCACAGTGTCATTCGCTGGCCTTCGACGTCTCGGTGTGGGAAATCTGGAGCCCGTTACTCCACGGCGGACGATTGGTCGTGATCCCCGACTCGATCACCCTCTCCCCGGGCGACTTCCACGACCTTCTTGCCGCGGAACACGTCACCGTGCTGACCCAAACACCTACCGCCGCAGCAATGCTCACGCCAGAAGGCCTGGAACCGCTGACATTGATACTCGGCGGCGAACACTGCCCGGCCCAAGTGATAGACCGCTGGGCGCCCGCACACACGGTCGTCAACGGCTACGGACCCACCGAAACCACCATGTGCGTGTCCTTGACCGCGCCATTGGCGCCGGGTTCAGGGACACCACCGATCGGTTCACCCGTGCCGGGTGCGGCGTTGTTCGTCCTCGACCGCCGGCTACGGCCGGTGCCGGTTGGTGTGACAGGTGAGTTGTATGTGGCCGGTGAGGGAGTCAGCTGCGGCTATCGGCGTCGCAGCGCGCTGACCGCGACACGGTTCGTGGCTTGCCCATCCGCCGCGCCCGGAGCCCGGATGTATCGCACCGGAGATCTGGTCCGCTGGGGAAGCGACGGCCAACTCCACTACGTGGACCGCGCCGACGAACAAGTCAAAATCCGCGGATACCGCATCGAATGCGGCGAAATCCGCACCGCCCTAACACAACTCGACGGCATCGAACAAGCAGCCGTCATCGCCCGCGAAGACCACCCCGGAGACAAACGCCTCGTCGCCTACATCACCGGCACCGCAAACCCCGCCACGATACGCACCCAACTCGCCGAACACCTTCCCACCTACATGATCCCGGCGGCGGTGATGGCGGTGGCGGCGCTACCGCTGACGGTCAACGGCAAGCTCGACATCCGCGCCCTCCCGGCACCGGAGTACACCGCCGGCGGGTATCGCGCCCCGAGCACCCCCGTCGAGGAAATCCTCACCACCCTCTACGCTCGGATACTCGGACTCGACCACATCGGGGTCGACGACTCGTTCTTCGATCTCGGCGGAGATTCACTGTCGGCCATGCGCTTGATCGCCGCGATCAACACCACGCTCGACACCGACCTCTCGGTGCGCACCGTATTCGACACACCCACCGTTGCCAGGCTGGCCCTCGGTATCGATGGTGCGGGTTCGAGCCGATCCCCACGACTGGTACCTGTCGAACGCCCCGAGCGCGTTCCGTTGTCGTATGCCCAGCAACGATTGTGGTTCATCGACCAACTACAAGGCCCCTCCCCCGT
>NZ_LZMK01000441.1:0-579 GCF_001665865.1 Nocardia sp. 852002-20019_SCH5090214
GTCAGTCCGGCCTGCCGGTAGTTGTGCTCCAGCAGCGCCCGGCGTTCGGGGCTGTCGTAGGCGGGTGGGCCGGGGTTGCGCTGGTCGGCGACCTTTTCGCGGCGCCCGGCCCATCGGTCCTGGATCCAGTGCGCCTGCTGACCGGCCGAGGCGCAGGTGCTACGGGCCTCGTCCAGGTGGTGGCGGACCTGGTTGCGCACCGGCTCGGGCACGCCGTGCGCGGCCAGCCCGGACAGCAGCCGCTCCTCGACTCCGGTGTTCTCGAAGTCAGCCAGGTTGGTGCGTCCGGCTGCGAGCTGCGTGTGCTCGGCGACCACACGGGTGATGTCCTCGCGCACGTGGCGGGCCACACCTTCGGGGGCGGCACCGCTGCGAAGGATCTCTTCGAGCTTGTGCTGCTCGTAATGGGCGGCCTCACGGGCGATCTCGTCGCTGCGTTCCCGGTCGATCACTGCCGCGAAGCGGTCGTCGGCCAGCAGCAGATCCGGCACACCCGTCTTGCCCGCTTCGATGTCGACGATCACCGCGCGCAGCTGGTCTTTTTCGAGATCGTGCAGGCCCTTGCCCGACTTGATCGCC
>NZ_LZMK01000442.1:0-606 GCF_001665865.1 Nocardia sp. 852002-20019_SCH5090214
GTCGATGACCACACCCCACTGGTCGGCGAAAGCGTTCCGCAGCTCGTCGAGTTTCTCGGCCGCGATCTCGGAGTTCTCGTGCCAGGTCAGCGCCTCGGCCAGCGATCCCGTCAGCGACCACCGGTTGCCCCACGCGATCTGCTGCAGATTCTCGGCGGCGTATCCGAGCTGGTGATCGATTGCCACATCGAGCATTTCCACCGCGCCGGTGCCGTGGGCGCGGGCCTTGTCGTAATCACGCTGGATTCGCGCGCGGGCGGCGCGGGCCTCCAGCCCGGACCTGGGGCTTCGGTGGTGGTGAGCTCGTCACGGGCGTAGCCGTGACGCTCAGCCGCGCGGGCCTGGTGCTCGCGGATGGCTTTGGCGACCGCGAGCAGCTGCGCCGGGCTGGCGGTGCGTTTCGGTACCGCCAGTCGTGCGTCGTAGAGGTAGGCCAGCAGTCGCCGGCCACGGCGGCGGGTTTCGGTCTGCGCGACCGGGGCATGGCCTCCGGGGGCCAGGCCCGCCGCCCGGAGCTGGCGGCGGGTCTTCAGATGCGATGGAGCGGCCTTCCACGGGTAGATCTCCGGTTCGTGATCGGCTGCCTCGGAAGCGGTTTCGAGCCGC
>NZ_LZMK01000443.1:0-553 GCF_001665865.1 Nocardia sp. 852002-20019_SCH5090214
GGCCTCACCACAGACGACCGCACCCGCGTCGACTTCGTCGTCGACTACCTCACCGGAGACACCCGCAACATCGACCTTCTCGCCTCGCCGGTGTGGGTCGACCCGGGCGAAGAAGCGCGCGGCCGGATCCCGGAACTGCTGGGCGGATTCGCCGAGGGCTACGTCAACGCGCAGAAGATGGCCGCCGAGATCTCGGTGATGACCGCGGCCGACCAGGCCCAGGTCCGTGAAGCCGGTAAGGCGATCCGCGCCGGACGCGAGCCCAGTACGCGACTGTGGCCCGGCTACGCCAACCGCGAGCAGATCAACGAGGAGATCTTCCTTCTCGCAGGCGATGTCGAAGACATTCGAGCAATCGCGGACTACGTCGCCGAGAACGACCTCTCCGACGAAAGTCCCGAGACCTGGGGTGTCGGTGACGAAACCGCCGCGACCATCGAGCGGCTGCGCGAGCGGGGCGACGAGATCGTCGCGGTCGCCACACTCCAGCACGGCCTGGCCGACATCGAGCGCAGCCAGCTCGTCACGATTGTCGACGACGTCGACGCCGGAC
>NZ_LZMK01000444.1:0-827 GCF_001665865.1 Nocardia sp. 852002-20019_SCH5090214
CCGGTCGACATCATCTTGAACACTCATGGTGTGCCGCGTCGTATGAACATCGGCCAGATCCTGGAAACACACCTCGGCTGGATCGCCAAGGCGGGGTGGGATATTCGGCTCACCGACGGCGCCCGCCCCGACTGGGCACAGCGCCTGCCCGCGGAACTGCTTTCGGCGCAACCGGATACGAATCTCGCGACCCCGGTCTTCGACGGCGCGCACGAAGCCGAGCTCGCCGGGCTGCTCACCTCGACGCTGCCGAACCGCGACGGCGAGACCATGGTCGGTGCGGACGGTAAGTCGGTGTTGTTCGATGGTCGTTCGGGTGAGCCGTTCCCGTATCCGGTGGCGGTGGGTTACATGTACATCCTGAAGCTGCATCACTTGGTGGACGACAAGATTCACGCGCGGTCGACGGGTCCGTACTCGATGATCACTCAGCAGCCGCTCGGTGGTAAGGCGCAGTTCGGTGGTCAGCGTTTCGGTGAGATGGAGTGCTGGGCCATGCAGGCCTACGGCGCTGCCTACACGCTGCAGGAGCTGCTGACGATCAAGTCCGACGACGTGGTCGGTCGTGTGAAGGTGTACGAGGCGATCGTCAAGGGCGAGAACATTCCCGAGCCGGGTATCCCGGAGTCGTTCAAGGTTCTGCTCAAGGAACTGCAATCGCTGTGCCTCAACGTCGAAGTACTGTCGGCCGACGGCGCCACGATCGAGTTGCAGCAGGGCGACGACGACATCGACCGCACCGCCGCGAATCTCGGAATCAGCCTGTCCGGCAACGAATCCGCGGCGGCGGATCTGGGCTGAACGTGTGACCGCGCACCCCGCGGGGG
>NZ_LZMK01000445.1:0-50369 GCF_001665865.1 Nocardia sp. 852002-20019_SCH5090214
CGCCTACGAGTACGCCGGTCCGGCGGTACTCGACGCGCCGGGCGCCCGCTCGGCGGCGACGGTCGTATCGAAGTGATCGGAATCCGGTCGCGGCAGCCGCCGGCCGGGGCGGGGATCTGCCGCCCAGCGGCGAGCCGACTCGTGCTGCACAGCACGTCGCAGCTGGATCCGGCTACAACCGGCCCGCCGCATCGCCGCGATGCAGCGCGCGGCGTATTCGGCGCGGGCCTGCACCGGATAGTGCGGCCAGTTCGCGCCGGCAGGGGGGTGCGTCCAGAACAGATTGGGCATCTCGTGCATCGTCGTGGCGAGATGGGCCACCCGGCCATCGGCCAGCAGCGTATGCAGGTCGGTGCCGACTCCGGCGATGCGGCGCGGGTCGAGGTCGGCATCGGCGAGGATCACTACCGCCGCCGTGGTCGTGCCGTCGTCGGAACGCAGCCGCCAGAGGTCGTGTGCGCCGTCGAATTCCATGGTGTGCACCGCGGGCGGCGGCCGATCGGCCGTGCGCGAGGTCGAGCCGAGGACGGTGAGATCGCGGATTCCGTTGCGCCGCAGCGTCGCCGCGACGATCGGAGCCGCCGGACGGGCAGCGACGACGGCCACGCCACCCGGGCTGTGCCGGACCGGCCTCATCCGAGCAACCCCCGCCTCCGCCAGAGCCGCTTGCCGATCGGGCCGAGCAGACCGTTCTCGTCCAGAAAGGCGCCGAGGTCGGCGGCTCCGGCCGCGAGCATGCGATGCGCGTGCGGATTGGCCAGCGCGGCCCGCGTGGCCGCCCGCCCGTCCAGGCCGGCCCGAATGTACATGTGCCGGTTGGTGATCAGCCGGACGAACAGCGGTGCGGCCACGGCGACACACAGGCGCACATAGGCGCGTTCCGCCCGCGACATCGCCGGCACGCGACGGGCGAGTGCGTCGCGGGCGAAGCCGATGTGACGCGCCTCCTCGGTGACGTGGACGCGGAACGTGCGCGCCACCACCGGCTGCAACTGCGGATCGTCGATGGTGCGGCGTTGCAGCGCGTCGAAGATCTCCTCACCGACCAGCGCTCCCACCCACACCATCGGACCGTGCAGCACCAGCTGCAGCGACGAGATCGCCAGCCGGGCAGGAGCTTTGGGCCAATAGGGCCGGGCATCGATGCGGTCGATCAACTTGCCGAACATGGTCATGTGCCGGCATTCGTCGCCCATCTCGGTCAGTGTGTAGTGCGAGCGGTGCGAGGTGGGGTCGCCGTTCATCAACTCCCGCAACAGCAGCCGGTTCAGGATGTTCTCGAACCAGATTCCCACCGAGAGGATGTTCGCGAGCTCCTGCCGCGACAGTTCGCGCCGCTGCTCGACGGACATCGCGTCCCACAGTGCGGTGCCGTAGAGCGAGACCACCTCCGGCGGCAGGAAGAACTTGTCCGGATCCAGTGGCGCGTCCCAGTCCAGATCGACCACCGGGTCGTAGGACTTGCGGACCGAACCGAGCAGCAGGCGCTGCGCGAAGGTATCCCGCGGGAGCAGGGTGGCGTCGTTGCCCATGACTGCGCTCCAAACGAATCGAATTACCGAGACAGGCTGTAACACCAAGGTTAGTGAGACGGCATGTATCGGTCAATACCGCATGAGTATCGTTGACATGTGAGTGAAACCGGTGGACAGCGGCCCCCGCGGCGTGCGGAACGGTCCGCCGCGACCGGTGTGGACGGTCGCAGTACCCGCTGGAACGGGCACAAACAGCGACGGCGTGCCGAGGTGATCGAGGCCGCGGTCGCGGTGATCGAGGAGAACGGCGCCGAGGTGTCGGTCCAGCAGATCGCCGACCGGCTGGGCCTGCCGCGTCCGGTCGTGTACCGCCACTTCGACGGGCGGACCGATCTGGACGAGCAGATTCGCGGCCGGATCCTGGAATCGCTACTCGAACAACTGCTTCCGACGCTGCGGGCGGACGGCACGGTCAAGGACGCGGTGCGCGGGGCGGTCGGCACCTACGTCGGATGGGTGGCATCGCATCCGCAACTGCACCGCTTCCTCGCGGCGAGTGCCCCGCAAGGAGATTCGTCGCTCGCGCTGGCGGGGGCCCGCGACCGCATCGGCGCCCGGCTCGCGGATCTGTTCGCCACCGCCGCCGCGCGCGTCGGGATCGATCCCGTGCGGGCCCGGCCGATGGCCTTCGGCATCGTCGGCTTCGTCGACGGCGTGGTCAACAGCTGGCGCGCAGACACCGCTTCGGCGCTGGGATCGGAGCAGATCGAGGCGATCGTGACCGAATCGGTGCTCGGTCTGCTGGAGAGCAATGCACGCAGTCTGGGGGTTCCGCTGGATCGCGACGCCACCGTCGCCGACCTGGTCGCCCGGACCGATGCCGCGGCCTCGGACCCGCTGGCGGTCAACTGATTTCGGGGCGCGCAGCGCTGCGGTGACGGGCCACCGCACCCGGGCGGCCCCGGGGATCCCGCGCGTCGCCTAGGCTCGACCCATGCAGCGCATCATCGGAATCGAGGTCGAGTACGGCATCTCGACACCGACGGAACCCTCGGCGAACCCGATTCTCACGTCCACCCAGGCGGTGCTGGCCTACGCGGCGGCCGAGGGCGTACCCCGGGCCAAGCGCACGCGCTGGGACTACGAGGTGGAATCGCCGCTGCGCGATGCCCGCGGCTTCGATCTGGGCCGGCTCAACGGGCCGGCGCCGGTGATCGACGCCGACGAGGTCGGCGCGGCGAACATGATCCTCACCAACGGCGCCCGCCTCTACGTCGACCACGCCCACCCCGAATATTCGGCCCCGGAGGTCGTGGACCCGCTGGACGCGGTGATCTGGGACAAGGCCGGTGAGCGGGTCATGGAGGCCGCCGCCCGCTATGCCTCCAGCGTGCCGGGTGCGCCGCGCATGCAGCTGTACAAGAACAACGTCGACGGTAAGGGCGCCTCCTACGGCACCCACGAGAACTATCTGATGAACCGCGATACGCCGTTCAATCAGATCATCGTCGGCCTGACGCCCTTCTTCGTCTCCCGGCAGGTCGTCACCGGCTCGGGGCGGGTCGGCATCGGGCAGTCCGGCGACCATGCCGGATTCCAGCTGTCGCAGCGTTCGGACTACATCGAGGTCGAGGTGGGCCTGGAGACCACCCTCAAGCGCGGCATCATCAACACCCGCGACGAACCGCACGCCGATGCCGACAAGTACCGCCGCCTGCACGTGATCATCGGCGACGCCAACCTGGCCGAATGGTCGACCTACCTCAAGGTCGGCACCACCGCGCTGGTGCTGGATCTGATCGAGGCCGGCGAGGATCTGTCGGATCTGCAACTGGCCCGTCCGGTCACCGCCGTGCACACCATCAGCCACGACCCGAGCCTGCGCGCCACGGTCGCGCTGGTGGACGGCCGCGAACTGACCGGCCTTGCGCTGCAACGGATCTACCTCGACCGGGTGGAGAAGTTCCACGACCGCGAGGGCACCGACGACGCGCGCGTCACCGATGTTTTGGAGAAGTGGGCGCACGTGCTCGACCTGCTCGAACGCGACCCCATGGACTGCGCGCACCTGCTCGACTGGCCGGCCAAGCTGCGCCTGCTCGAGGGTATGCGCAGCCGCGAGGGCCTGGGCTGGGCGGCGCCGAAGCTGCATCTGATGGATCTGCAGTACTCCGATGTGCGCCTGGACAAGGGCCTCTACAACCGCCTGGTGGCGCGCGGTTCGATGGAGCGGCTGGTCTCCGAACAGCAGGTCACCGACGCGATGACCAACCCGCCGACCGACACCCGCGCCTACTTCCGGGGCGAATGCCTGCGCCGCTTCGGCGCCGATATCGCCGCGGCGAGCTGGGATTCGGTGATCTTCGACCTGGGCGGCGACTCGCTGGTCCGCATTCCCACCCTGGAGCCGCGCCGCGGGACGAAATCCCACGTCGGCAAGTTGCTCGAGGGCGCCGGTACGGCCGCCGAACTGGTCAAGCAGCTCACTTCCTGACCGGGCGGCCGGGCCGCCGGCGGTGCGTTCGTGCCGGGGTGGCACGGCGTGCTGTGACGTTGCGGCGGGGGCACATTGCGATGTAATCCGGCATGTTGTCACCGTCGCTGGGTAGTGTTGAGGGACGAGCATCGGAGGTTTCCGATGCTCGCCGATGATCAGTACAGAGGAGGTCGGCTGCTATGGCACAAGAGCAGACCAAGCGCGCCGGTGGTGGCGACGAGGACGACGACGCGGCCGGTGTCGAGGCCGCGGGACAGGAGCGCCGCGAAAAGCTGGCCGAGGAGACCGACGACCTGCTCGACGAGATCGACGACGTGCTCGAGGAGAACGCGGAGGACTTCGTGCGTGCCTACGTCCAGAAAGGCGGCCAGTGACATCAGGTGACCCCTTGCGGCTCCACATGGGGTACGCCCTCTCGTCATTCTCCGAATATCTGCGGGAAAACGCGCCGGAACTGTTGCCGGGCAACGGTTTCGGGCGCGCTTCCGGGGGCAACGGCTCGGCCGGGGACCTGGCGCCGCACGGCACCACCATCGTCGCGGTGACCTACCGCGGCGGTGTGCTGATCGCCGGCGACCGCCGGGCCACTCAGGGCAACCTGCTGGCCAGCCGCGATATGGAGAAGGTGTACATCACCGACACCTTCTCCGCGGCCGGTATCGCCGGTACCGCGGGCGTGGCGGTCGAGATGATCCGCCTGTTCGCGGTGGAGCTGGAGTACTACGAGAAGATCGAGGGCGTGCCGCTGACCTTCGACGGTAAGGCCAACAAGCTGTCGAAGATGGTCCGCGACAATCTGCCCGCGGCACTGCAGGGCCTGGCGGTGGTGCCGATTCTGGTCGGTTACGACCTCGAGGCCACCGATCCGGCGCGGGCCGGCCGTATCGTGTCCTACGACGTGGTCGGCGGCCGCAGCGAAGAGCGCTTCGGCTACACCGCCACCGGCTCGGGCTCGATGTTCGCCAAGTCGTCGTTGAAGAAGACCTACAGCCGCGATATGGACGAGGACCGCGCCCTGCGCATCGCCGTCGAATCGCTGCTGGACGCCTCCGACGACGACACCGCCACCGGCGGCCCGGATCTGCAGCGTGGCATCTTCCCGACGGCGATCGTCATCAATGCCGAAGGGGCGCTGGAGGTTTCGGACGAGCGGCTCGAACAGATCGCGCGCTCGATCGTCGACGAGCGGGTGGCCGAAGAAGGGAGTGCGCGTCCATGACACTGCCGTACTACGCGTCGGCCGAACAGATCATGCGCGACAAGACCGAACTTGCGCGCAAAGGCATCGCCCGGGGACGCAGTGTCGTGGTGCTGGTGTACGACAAGGGTGTGCTGTTCGTCGCCGAGAACCCCTCGGCGACGCTGCACAAGGTGAGTGAACTGTACGACCGCATCGGATTCGCCGCGGTCGGCAAGTACAACGAGTTCGAAAGTCTGCGTCGTGGTGGGATCCTGCAGGCCGACCTGCGTGGATACCAGTACGACCGGCGAGATGTGACCGGGCGGGCGCTGGCGAACATGTACGCGTCCACCCTCGGCACGATCTTCACCGACCAGCTCAAGCCCTACGAGGTCGAGATCTGCATCGGTGAGGTCGGCTATCCGGAGCAGGAGTCGAATTCGGTCCTGTACCGGATCAACTTCGACGGCTCCATCGTCGACGAGCGCGACTTCGTGGTGATGGGCGGCAATACCGACCCGATCAGCACCGCGCTCAAGGACACCTTTCAGCCGGGCCTGGAATTGCGGGCCGCGATCCGCACCGCCGTGGACGCCCTGCAGAAGGGTTCGCCGGACAACAGCGACAAGGACAAGCGCGGTATCGCGGTGTCCTCGCTGGAGGTGGCGACCCTGGAGCAGGCCCGCCCGCGCCGGGCCTTCCGCCGCATTCCGCACGCCATGCTGGAGACGCTGCTGTCCGTCGACGGTGCGGCGAGTGCGGACGAGGAGAACGCCGAACCGGAGACACCCTCCGCCGGCGACCCCTCCAACCCGTAAGCGCTGGTAGCGGCTTCGAACGCGACGCCCGGCCCGGTCCTCCACGCGGAGGACCGGGCCGGGCGTCGTCGTGCTCCGGTAGTGGGACACCGTCGCGAACATATGCTCCGACCTGCGGATTTGTGGCGGCCGCGAGGTCGGTCGCCCACTGTGGACGCACAGCAGGGGCGCGGCCCGGGTCCTGGACGACGAGGTCCAGAGGCCACCAACGCCGTGCGGCCGGCGCCGGCGCCGTCGGACCCCGCCCATATTGTTGTGAACCCGTATGCAACCGCTTGCTCGCACAGCCACTTTCGCCGTTCGCTTTGCCGTAATGTCGATGGTGTGCAGCGACGAATTATGGGGATCGAGACCGAGTTCGGGGTGACGTGCACGTTCCACGGTCACCGTCGGTTGAGTCCTGACGAGGTGGCCCGGTATCTGTTCCGCCGGGTGGTGTCCTGGGGCCGTAGTTCGAACGTATTTCTCCGCAACGGAGCGCGGCTCTATCTCGATGTCGGTTCCCATCCGGAGTATGCGACGGCCGAATGTGACTCGCTGGTTCAGCTGGTCACCCACGATCGCGCGGGTGAGCGGGTGCTCGAGGAGTTGCTGATCGATGCCGAGCAGCGCTTGGCGGAGGAGGGGATCGGCGGTGACATCTATCTGTTCAAGAACAACACCGATTCGGCGGGCAACTCCTACGGCTGCCACGAGAACTTCCTCGTGGTGCGGGCCGGCGAGTTCTCCCGGATCTCGGATGTGCTGTTGCCGTTCCTGGTGACCAGGCAGCTGATCTGCGGTGCCGGAAAGATCCTGCAGACGCCGAAGGCGGCCACGTTCTGCCTGTCGCAGCGGGCCGAGCACATCTGGGAGGGGGTGTCGTCGGCGACCACGCGGTCGCGGCCGATCATCAACACTCGTGACGAGCCGCATGCCGACGCGGAGAAGTACCGCCGTCTGCATGTGATCGTCGGCGACTCGAATATGGCCGAACCCACCACCATGCTGAAGGTGGGCACCGCGGCGCTGGTGCTGGAGATGATCGAGGCCGGGGTGTCGTTCCGCGATTTCGCGCTCGACAATCCGATCCGCGCGATCCGCGAGGTCAGCCACGATCTGACCGGCCGGCGGCCGGTGCGACTGGCGGGTGGCCGCCAGGCCAGCGCGCTCGACATCCAGCGTGAGTACTACGCCCGCGCGGTCGAGCATCTGCGCAATCGCGAGCGCGATCCGCAGGTGGACGCGGTGGTGGACCTGTGGGGCCGCACGCTCGACGCGGTCGAGGCGCAGGATTTCGCGAAGGTCGACACCGAGATCGACTGGGTGATCAAGCGCAAGCTGTTCCAGCGCTACCAGGACCGGTACTCGATGGAGCTGTCGGATCCGAAGATCGCCCAGCTGGATCTGGCCTATCACGACATCAAGCGCGGTCGCGGGGTGTTCGATCTGCTGCAGCGCAAGGGTCTGGTCAAGCGGGTCACCGAGGACGAGGCGGTCGATGCGGCGGTGACGACTCCGCCGCAGACGACGCGGGCCAAACTGCGCGGTGATTTCATCACCGCCGCGCAGGAGGCGGGCCGCGATTTCACCGTCGACTGGGTGCATCTGAAGCTGAACGATCAGGCGCAGCGCACGGTCTTGTGCAAGGACCCGTTCCGGTCCGTGGACGAGCGTGTGGATCGGTTGATCGCCTCGATGTGAGGTTGTCGGCCCCGCGGTGGTCCGCGGGGCCGGTCGATCCGGATTCCGGCGGCGATATCCCGGCGCGGATCGGTGCGGTGGTGCACCGTCGTTCCGGGACGCCGATTACTCTGTGTCGGGTGGCGATTTCCAAGGTCGAGCGGCTGATGAATCTGGTGATCGCGCTGCTGTCGACCCGGCAGTTCCTGACCGCGGAACGCATTCGCGACAGCGTCGCCGGCTACGAGGAGTCGGCCAGCGACGAAGCGTTCAGCCGGATGTTCGAGCGCGACAAGAACGAACTGCGGGATCTGGGGATCCCGCTGGAGGTCGGCCCGGTGGGCCGATTCTCCGGGCAGGAGGGGTATCGCATCAATCGCGATGCCTACGAACTGCCCGATATCGACCTGACCAGCGCGGAAGCGGCGGCGGTCGCGGTGGCGGTGCAGTTGTGGGAGTCCCCGGAGCTGGCCAGTGCCGCGGAGAGCGCGGTGCTCAAGTTGCGGGCCGCCGGTGTGCACGTCGACGCGGACGCGGCCTCGGCGTCGGTGCCCGCGGTACCGGCGCGCACGCGCGGGTCGGAAGCCGCGCTGGGCAAACTGCTGGCGGCCATCGATGCGGGGCGGGCGGTGCGATTCGAGCATCGGGTCACCCACAACGCGCCCTACACCACGCGCGATGTGGAGCCCTGGGGTGTGGTGACCCGGCACGGGCGCTGGTATCTGGTCGGTCACGACCGCGACCGGGATGCGGTGCGGACCTTCCGGCTGTCGCGGATCGGAGCCGACGTGGAGGTGTACGGGCCCGAGAACGCCGTGCACAAACCGGCGGATGTGGATCTGCGCCGGATCGTGGCGCAGGTGACGGGTGCGGCGCCGGTGAGCGGATCGGCGACCGTGTGGGTTGCGCAGGGCCGCGGCCAGGAGATCCGCCGGCTGGGCGTGGTGATCGCCGAGGAGACGGTCGCCGGTCGCCCGGGTTCGGTGGTGGAGGTGCCGGTGCGGTCGCGGGACTGGCTGGCGCGGCTGATCACCGGTCTCGGCCCGGATGCGCTGGTACTGGCCCCGGAGGATCTGCGGGCCGATGTGATCGCGCGGCTGCGGTCGGTACTGGAACGGACGGAGGTGTCGGCATGAGACGCGCGAGCGTCGCGACGGCCCGGGCGGGGGTGCGGCGATGAGCAGCCGATTGTCGACGCGGCTGTCCCGGCTGCTGAATATGGTTCCGTACTTCCTCGCGAATCCGGGGATCAGTGCGCCCGAGGCGGCCGCGGAACTCGGTGTCAGCACCAAACAGCTGATGAGCGACCTCAATCAGCTCTGGATGTGCGGACTGCCCGGCTACGGTCCCGGTGATCTGATCGATCTGTCGTTCTCCGAGGAGAGCATCGAGGTCACCTTCTCCGCCGGTATCGAGCGGCCGCTGCGGCTGACCTCGATCGAGGCGACGGCGCTGCTGGTGGCTCTGCGGTCGATCGCGGATCTGCCGGGCATGGTCGATCCCACGGCCGCCCGGTCGGCCACCGCCAAGATCGAATCCGCCATTTCCGGCGAGGCGGGGCATCGCAGCGAACCCGACACCGCCGAACCGGCCGAGGCGCCGGCGGTGACCACCGTGCGGTCCGCGCTGGCCGACGGGCGTGCGCTGCGGCTGGTGTACTACTCGGCGAGCCGGGATGTGGTGTCCGAACGCGTCGTCGATCCGATCCGAATCGTGCTGGTGGACAACAACTCCTACCTGCAGGCGTGGTGCCGGCAGGCCGAGGGGGTGCGGCTGTTTCGGTTCGACCGGATCGAGGAGGCCACCGAACTCGAGGAGGCGGCGAACCCGCCCAGCCACGCCACCGAGGAGTCCGCGGGTCTCGACCTGTTCTCCGACGATCCGGCAGTCGCGTTGGCGCGCTTGCGGATTCGTGCCGACTACGGGTGGGTGCTGGACCAGTATCCGATGCATCCGGTGGTGGTGCACCCCGACGGCAGCGTCGAGGCCACCATGCGGTTCGCCACGCTGGGCTGGATCGCGCGACTGCTGCTCGGCTTCGGTTCGGGTGTCACCGTGCTGGGACCGCCCGAGCTGGTGAGCGCGGTGCGGGAACGTTCGGCCGCGGCGCTGGCCGCCTACGACCACGTCGGCGATCTCGGATACGACCGGAACATGGTCGAGGAGGTCGGGCCCGCGTGACGTTCCGGGTGACGGTGCTCGGCGCCGGAAGCATCGGTCTGTTCGTCGGTGGCAAGCTCGCCGCCGCCGGTGCCGAGGTGAGTTTCGTCGGCCGCCCGCGGCTGCTGGACGAGATCGGCGCCCACGGATTGCGGCTGACCGATCTGGACGGCGGCGACGACCGCGTCGCGGCGAGCGGTTTCCGCACCGAGACCGAACCGGACAGTGCGGCCACCGCCGATCTGGTGCTGGTCACCGTGAAATCGGCGCAGACCGCCCAGGCGGCGGCGCAGCTGCGCGATCGGGTGCGCGCGGACACCGTGGTGATCAGCCTGCAGAACGGCATCGGCAACGATGCGGCGATCCGGGAGGTGCTGCCCACGGCGGTGGTCTCGGCGGGCATGGTGATGTTCAATGTCGTCCACAGCGGCCCCGGCCATTTCCATCGCGGGACCGACGGCACCGTGGCGGTGTCCGACGATCCGGCGCTGTCGCGATTCGCGCCGCTGTTCGAGCGGGCCGGACTGCCCCTGGACCGCCATTCCGATCTGCGCCCGGTGCAATGGGCCAAACTGTTGCTCAACCTCAACAACGCGATCAACGCGCTGTCGGGCCGCCCGCTGCGCGAGGAACTGGCCACCCGCGACTACCGGCGCTGCCTGGCGCTGGCCCAGAACGAGGCACTCGCGGTGATGCGGCGGGCCCGGATCCGTCCCGCGCGGTTGACCGTCCTGCCGCCGCGCGTGATGGCCCGCATGCTGACCGTTCCCGATGCCGTCTTCGAGCGGGTGGCCGGACGGGTGCTCGCGGTGGACCCGTTGGCGCGCTCGTCGATGGCCGACGATCTGGCCCTGGGCCGGCGCACCGAAATAGATTGGCTCTGTGGGGAGATCGTCGAGCTGGGCCGGATGGTGGCCGTGCCTACCCCGGTGAACGCGCGGCTGGTCGCCTTGATCCGGGCCGCCGAGAGCGGCGACGAACGACGCTGGAGCGGCCCGGACCTGCTCGCGGAGCTGCGCGGGGCCGCGACCGCAGCGGCACCGGGACCGGTGTCGCGCTGAACCCGCGCCGGCATCCGGCCGTTCCACGGGTGACGACGCGCGTAGTCGTCGGATCGGGGTCCGGTAGCATCGGACATACCACAGTCTTGGGAGGTTTTCGATGGGTTCATTGAGCCCGACGCACTGGCTCATCATTGCGTTGGTGATCCTGCTGCTGTTCGGCGCCAAGCGGCTGCCCGACGCCGCCCGGGGTCTCGGACGTTCCTTGCGCATCTTCAAGAGCGAGATGAGCGAGATGCATTCCGAGGGCTCGGCGAACGCGGGTTCTGCGAACACGGGGTCGGCGAACGCGTCCGGCACCGCGCAGCAGTCGGCGCCCGCGGCCGAACTGCCGCCTGCCCAGCCGGTGAATCCGGCCCCGCAGGCCGACAAGGATCGTCACACGGCCTGATCCGGTCCGTCTCGAGGCCGTCACCCCGGCAACGCCCGCGGGGTGGCGGTGCGATGGCGGTTGGGCGTTTCATCCGGATCCGGCCAGGTGATCAGCGAGGCAGTCACATCCATGCGCATTCCGTTCGACCCCCGCCGTAGCCGGCGCAGGACGAATCCCGACGGCACCATGTCGTTGGTCGAACATCTGCAAGAGTTGCGTTCGCGACTGTTGAAGTCGTTGCTGGCGGTGGCGCTGACCACGATCCTCGGATTCCTCTGGTACTCGCACTCCTTCCTGGGCATCGAGAGCCTGGGTGATCTGCTGCGCGGCCCGTACTGTTCGCTGCCGCCGGAACATCGTGCGCAGCTGACCACCGACGGCACCTGCCGGCTGCTGGCCACCGCACCGTTCGAACAGTTCATGCTGCGGTTCAAGGTCGCCTTCACCGCGGGTGTGGTGATGGCCTGCCCGATCTGGCTGTACCAGCTGTGGGCGTTCGTCACGCCCGGCCTCTACGCCAAGGAGCGCAAGTACGCGATCAGCTTCGTCGCCTCCGGCGTGGTGCTGTTCGTCACCGGCGCGGTGCTCGCGTACTGGGTGGTGGCGCACGCGCTGAGCTTCCTGATGGGAATCGGCAGCAATGTGCAGATCACCGCGCTGAGCGGTAGTCAGTACTTCGGATTCATCATCAAGCTGCTGATCATCTTCGGCGTCAGCTTCGAGACGCCGCTGCTGATCATCGGGCTGAACATGGTGGGCGTGCTGACCTACGAGCGGCTCAAGAAGTGGCGCCGCGGCATGATCTTCGGGCTGTTCGTCTTCGCCGCGATCGTCACCCCGCAGGATCCCTTCTCGATGCTGGCGCTGGCCGCCGCGCTCACCGTGTTGTTCGAGGTGGCCGTGCAGATCGCCCGGCTCAACGACCGACGCCGCGCGCGCCGGGGCGACAACTGGGGCGCGCTGTCCGACGACGAGGCCTCCCCGCTGGCCGGACCCGACGATCTGGACGGTGTGAGCCCGGTGGAGCCCGCCCGCCCGGTGACGGCGACCGGACCGGTCTCGGCCGAGCCCGCGCCGAAAACTCCGCGCCCCGTGTCGGACTACTCCGATACCCTCTGAGCGTGGGACAACCGTCGCTGACTGGCGAACTCGCGGCATTCGCCGCCGACCTGAAATTCTCCCTGGACCCGTTCCAACAGCAGGCCTGCGCGGCGCTGGAGAACGGGCACAGTGTGCTGGTGTGCGCGCCGACCGGCGCCGGTAAGACCGTCGTCGGGGAATTCGCCGTGCACCTGGCCCGCGCGGCCGGTGGCAAGTGCTTCTACACCACCCCGATCAAGGCGCTGTCGAATCAGAAGTACGCCGATCTGGTGGATCGCTACGGCCGCGACGCGGTCGGACTGCTGACCGGTGATCAGTCGATCAATCCGGACGCCCGGGTCGTGGTCATGACCACCGAAGTGCTGCGCAACATGCTCTACGCGGGTTCGGACGCGCTGCATGCGCTGTCGTTCGTCGTCATGGACGAGGTGCACTATCTGGCCGACCGATTCCGCGGCGCGGTGTGGGAAGAGGTCATCCTGCATCTGCCGCCGGAGGTGCGGCTGGTGAGCCTGTCGGCGACGGTCAGCAACGCCGAGGAGTTCGGCGCGTGGATGGAGACCGTGCGGGGCGATACCGCGGTCATCGTCGACGAGACGCGGCCGGTGCCGCTGTGGCAGCACGTCATGGTCGGGCGGCGGCTGTTCGATCTGTTCGATACGAAGTCCAGCGATCAGAAAATCCTCGTCGACGAGGATCTGGTTCGCTACATCAAACATCGCGAGACCGCCGACCGGATGAACGGCTGGTCCGGTCCGCGCCACCGCGGTGGTCCGCGCCGCGACTTCCGG
Organism: Nocardia sp. 852002-20019_SCH5090214; assembly: GCF_001665865.1. Lineage (NCBI taxonomy): Bacteria > Bacillati > Actinomycetota > Actinomycetes > Mycobacteriales > Nocardiaceae > Nocardia > Nocardia sp. 852002-20019_SCH5090214. The sequence continues at coordinate 13,119 of NZ_LZMK01000445.1, forward strand.
CCGCTGCCGCGCCCGGAGATGCTCGCCCGCCTCGACGAGGAAGGGCTGCTGCCGGCGATCACGTTCATCTTCAGCCGGGCCGGCTGCGACGGCGCCCTCGCCCAGTGCCTGCGCTCGCGCCTGGATCTGAGCCGTCCCGAGGAGGCGGCGGAGATCGAGGCGGTGATCGAACGCCATACCGGTGATCTGCCGCGCGCCGACCTCGATGTGCTCGGCTACTGGGAATGGCGGGAGGCGCTCTTCCGCGGCCTGGCCGCCCATCACGCCGGCATGCTGCCCGCCTTCCGGCACACCGTGGAGGAATTGTTCGTCCGCGGGTTGGTGCGGGCCGTATTCGCCACGGAGACACTGGCTCTCGGCATCAATATGCCGGCGCGCACGGTGGTGCTGGAACGGCTGGTGAAGTTCAACGGCGAAACCCATGCCGAGCTGACTCCCGGCGAGTACACGCAGCTGACCGGCCGAGCCGGGCGGCGCGGCATCGACATCGAAGGCCACGCGGTGGTGATGTGGCACCCCGATGTCGACACCAGCGCCGTCGCGGGCTTGGCCTCGACCCGCACCTATCCGCTGCGCAGCTCCTTCCGGCCCGGTTACAACATGTCGATCAACCTGATCGACCGGATGGGCGCCGCGCAGTCGCGAGAGCTGCTGGAGCGCTCGTTCGCGCAGTTCCAGGCCGATCGCTCGGTGGTGGGCCTGGTCCGCGGTATCGAGCGCAACGAGGCGCAGGTGCGCAAGCTGCGCTCGCAGATCGGTGACGACGGATTCCTCGAGTATCTGTCGCTGCGGGAGCGGATCAAACAGCGCGAACGCGAACTGGAACGGCAAGGCCGCGCCGACCGGCGCGGGGCGGCGGTCGAGTCGCTGACCTCGCTGCGCCGCGGTGACGTGGTGGCCATCCCGACCGGGCGCCGCCAGGGTCTCGCGGTGATCCTGGAACCGGACGCGAGTCCGGGCGATCCGCGGCCGCTGGTGCTGACTGCCGACACCTGGGCCGGTCGCGTCTCGGCCGCCGACTTCCCGACCCCCGCTCAGCCGCTGGGCCGGATGCGGCTGCCCCGCCACGTCGACCACCGCACCGCGCGGGCGCGCCGCGATCTGGCCTCGGCGTTGCGCAGCACCGGAATCGCCGTACCCGGGCGGGGCCGGCGCGGTGGTCGCGCCCGCGCGGCCGACGATCGAGAACTGGCGACGCTGCGGCGGGCGCTGCGCGCTCATCCCGCCCACTCCCGGCCCGACCGGGAGCAGCTGGCCCGGCTGGCCGAGCGCTACAACCGGCTCGAGCGCGAGACCGAGTCGATGCGCCAGAAGGTCGCTGCGACAACGAATTCGCTCGCGCGCACCTTCGATCGGATCGTCGCGCTGCTGAGTGAGCGCGGCTATGTCGACGGCGGGGAGGTCACCGCCGACGGTCGGCGGCTCGCCCGGATCTACACCGAGGCGGATCTCGTTGTGGCCGAATGCCTTCGGCAGGGGCTGTGGCGCGGGCTCGGCGCCGCCGAACTCGCGGGCGTGGTGTCGGTGCTGGTCTTCGAGTCGCGGCAGGAGGGCGGCTACCTCGGCCCGTCCGGGCCGACCGAGCCGGTGCGGCGCGCGGTCGGCGCCACCATCGGCGTGTGGAGCCAGTTGCGCACCGACGAGGCCAAGCACAAACTGCCGCCGACCCGGGAACCGGATCTGGGCTTCGTCACCGGCATCTACAAATGGGCCCGCGGCGACGGATTGGCCGAATCGTTGCTGGCCAGTGGCGATCAGGGCAGTGCGTTGTCGGCGGGCGACTTCGTGCGCTGGTGCCGGCAGGTGATCGATCTGCTCGACCAGATCCACCAGACCGCCGACGACACCGAAATCGCCGCCACCGCCGCCAAGTCGGTGCGTGCCATCCGGCGTGGCGTTGTGGCGGTGGACGCCGCGTAGCGTGCCGGGCTGTGATTGGATGACTACCGGTACCGACCGTGGTGAGGGCCTGATCACCTCACGCGGGGGGATGTGAGACGACGAGTGCGAGTGGAGGCAGGCACATGAGCGGCCCGTACGGACCGAACGAGACCCCTGGCCCAGGGGAGGGCCACAGCAGCGATCCGACCCAGCAGTGGTCGGGGCAGCCGCAGCCCGGCCAGTCCGGACCGCCGCCGCAATGGGGTGGCCAGCAGCCGCAGCAGCCCCAGTGGGGCCAGCCCGCACCGTCGCAGCAGCAGTGGGCGCCGCAACAGCAGCAGCCGCAGCAGCCGCAGTGGGGTGGCCAGAGCCAGCCGTCGTGGCCCCAGCAGCAACCGGCCCAGGCGCAGCCGTGGGAGCCGACCCAGCAGCAGTGGGGACAGCCGCCGCAGCCGTCGCAGCAGCAGTGGGCGCAGCAGCAGCCCACCCAGCAGGGGTGGGCGCCGCAGCCCGACCAGTCGCAGCAGCAGTGGGGGATGCAGGAACCGCAGCTGAGCACTACGCCCGCCAAGAAGTCGAAGAAGGGCCTGCTCTTCGGCGGTATCGGCGTACTGGTCGTGGTGGTCGTCGCGGTGGTCCTCGCCTTCGTCTTCCTGGGCAGCGACAAACTGGACAACAAGGCCGTGCAGGACGGCGTGCAGAAGGTCCTCAAGGATTCCTACGGCATCGACGACGTTCAGAACGTCAGCTGCCCCTCGGGGCAGAAGGTCGAGGTCGGCGGCACGTTCGACTGCACCCTGAAGGTCGGTGGCGAGCAGAAGAAGGTCACCGTCAAGATCACCAAGGACGACGGCACCTACGAGGTCGGCCGGCCCAACTGAGTGCCGTGCGCCCGGAGCCATCGCCGGGCGCCACGTTCCCGTGGCGGTGATGAATGCCGGGTATCAGGCGCTCGCCGCCAAGGCGGCGGTCAGTCGCTTGACGGCGCTCTCGGCGTTGTAGGCGGTGGCCAGCGCGTGCAGCCGGTCCGAATCGGCCGGCTCGGCGGGCAGCAGGTCGGGGCCGGACAGGTCGACCTCGGCGTCGCGGACGACCCGCACGACCGGTGCGGCCGCCTTCAAATACTCTTCGGCCGCAGCGATTTTCGCGCGTACGCCGCGAGCCAGATCCGATGCCGGGTCGGCGACGGCGGCCACCAGCGCCTCGAGCGAGCCGTAGCGCGAAATCAGCGTGGCGGCGGATTTGTCGCCGATACCGGCGACACCGGGCAGGCCGTCGGAAGCATCGCCGCGCAGTGTCGCCATATCGGCATAGGCCGGGCCCGCATTCTCCTGCGGCACACCGTATTTCGCGGCCACCTCGGCAGGGCCGTACAGTTCTGCCTTGGCCAGCCCGCGGCCCACGTAGAAGACGTGGACGGGTGGCGCGTCGGCGCGCACCACCTGCAGCAGATCGCGGTCACCGCTGACCACGATCACCTCGTTGTCGCGCTCGCGGGTCGCGAGGGTGCCGATCACGTCGTCGGCCTCCAGGCCGGCCGCGCCGGCGGTCGCGATCCCGGCCGCCGCGAGCACCTCGGCGATCATGTCGACCTGCGGAGTGAGGGTGTCGGGCACCTCCTCGGCGCCCGGTTGGGCGTCGGCGCCGGTGTCGAGCCGGTGGGCCTTGTAGGAGGGCACGAGCTCGACGCGGAAGGCCGGGCGCCAATCGAGATCGAGGCACACCACCAGGCGGCCCGGATTGTGCCGGGTGATCAGCGCGGCGACCATATCGGTGAAACCGCGCAGTGCGTTCACCGGCCGGCCGTCGGGCGCGGTGATCTTCTCCGGGATGGCATAGAACGCCCGGAACCACAGGCTGGCGCCGTCGAGCAGCAGCAGTGGCCGGTCACTCGCACTGGAGGTGAGCATGGCGCAGACGCTACCGGGCGGCACCGACAATCGGGCCACGACCCGGTCGCGAACGTCGTGATCGCCCGGACCGTGTCCGGCGCGGCAGGTAACGTCGTATCGCATGAGCGCGCATACGGAGTCACGATTCGGTGCCGAGATCTACGGCAAGCGGCTGGAGCGGGCGGCGGAGCTGACCCGCGCGGCACATCTGGACGCGCTGCTGATCACGCCCGGACCGGATCTGCGATATCTGCTGGGATCGGCCGCGCAATCCTTCGAGCGGCTCACCTGCCTGGTCGTCCCGGCCAGCGGCGAAACCCCGTCGGTGGTGGTGCCGAAGCTGGAGCTCTCCGCGCTGGACGGCTCGGCGGCCGGTGAACTCGGATTGCACATGGTGCCGTGGGTGGACGGCGTGGACCCGTACGGGGTCGTGAAATCGACGCTGAACGCGGGCGCGCGAGTCGCGGTCGACGATGCCATGCCCGCCCTGCATCTGCTTCCGATCGCGGACGCGCTGACGGCACTGCCGGTGTCGGCGACCCCGATCATCCGCGAGTTGCGGATGATCAAGGATGCCGCCGAGATCGATGCCTTGCGCCGCGCGGGTGCGGCCATCGACCGGGTCCATGCCCGGATGGGTGAGTGGTTGCAGCCGGGCCGCGCGGAGGCCGAGGTCGCCGCCGACATCACCGCCGCGATCGTCGAGGAGGGACACGACCGCGCCGATTTCGTCATCGTCGGCAGCGGACCCAACGGCGCCAACCCGCACCACAGCCATTCCGACCGGATCATCGAAGCCGGTGACGTGGTGGTCATCGATATCGGCGGCCCCGTCGAACCGGGGTATTTCTCCGATTCCACCCGCACCTACGTGCTGGGGGAGCCCGATCCGGAGATCGCCGAGCGCTGCGCCGCACTCGAACGCGCACAGGCCGCCGCGGTGGCTGCCGTGCGACCGGGCGTCACCGCCGAATCGGTCGACGCCGCGGCCCGGAACCTGTTGTCCGAGGCGGGTTTCGGCGAGGCGTTCATTCACCGCACCGGCCACGGCATCGGGCTGTCGGTGCACGAGGAGCCCTACATCGTGGCGGGCAACGAGACCGTGCTGCGGGAGGGGATGGCGTTCAGCATCGAGCCGGGCATCTACTTCGGCGGCGAATGGGGCGCCCGGATCGAGGACATCGTGGTGGTCACCGAAGACGGCGGCGAACCTGTGAACCGGCGTCCGCACGGTCTCACGGTGCTGTGAGGTCGAACGAGTACAGGCACCGCTGAGCCGGCGCGGACAACCCGGCGCGGAGAACTCAGCCGCGCAGGGTGCTGCTCGATAACACCCGCGCGACGCGCACCGCGATGACCACGCGCTGCGGGTTCTCCCGCGGGGTGCGGTAGCGCTCGGCGTAGCGAGCTTCGGCCTCGGCGACTTGATCGCGTTCGGTCCAGACCTCGGCCGGGCCCTCGAGGGTGAGCCAGCGCGGGCCGTCGACCTGGCTCAGCGCGGCGTATCCGCGCCGGTCCGCGTTGCGCGCCTTGATGCTGGGACCGCTGGTGATCACCCGCGCGATGCCGGCCTCGGGATCCCAGGTGAAGCCGACCGCGACCACGTGCGGTGTACCGTCCGCACGCAGCGTGGTGAGCGTGGCCAGATGCCGTTCGGTCACGAATTCCAGCGCGCTGGGAGACAGGTCGATGCGTGCGGCCGCGGTACTCGTCATGGCTGCGACGCTAGCAACCGGCGCCGGTGGCAGACTATGCGCCATGGGTGTGCGTGAGGTCGACGACGGGGTGATCGTACTGTTCGGCGGGCGCAGCGAGATGGGACTCGAGGTCGTCCGCCGGATCTGCGCGGACCGCGAGGTCGTGCTCGCGGCGCGCCGCAGCGATCGGCTGGGGGAGGAGGCCGCGATGCTGCGCGCGGCGGGCGCCCGTGCGGTCCATCCGGTGGAGTTCGACGCCGACGACCTGTCCGGCCATCAGCCGCTGCTGGAGAAACTGGCCGCCGACCACGGCCGTATCGGGGTGGCGATCCTGGCCTTCGGGGTACTGGGCGACCAGGCCCGCGCCGAACAGGATCCGGCCGCGGCGGTCGCGATACTGCACACCGACTTCGTCGCGCAGGTGAATCTGCTGACGGTGCTGGCGAATCTGCTGCGCGCCCAGGGCAGCGGGCAGCTGGTGGTGTTCAGTTCGGTCGCCGGGGTGCGGGTGCGGCGGGCCAACTACGTCTACGGATCGGGCAAGGCGGGGCTGGACGGATTCGCCTCGGGACTGTCGGACGCGTTGCACGGCAGTGGCGTTCACCTGTTGCTCGTCCGGCCGGGTTTCGTGATCGGGCGGATGACCGAGGGCATGAGCCCGGCGCCCCTGTCGAGTACACCGCAGCAGGTGGCCGACGCGGTGGTCACCGCCTTGCACGGGCGCGCGGGCGAAGTCTGGGTACCGCGCACATTGCGATTCGCCTTCGCTGTGGCCCGATGGGTACCGCGGGCCGTCTGGCGCCGGATGCCCCGCTGATGCGCGAGCTCACCCGCAGCGCGGCAGAACCGCTGCGCCACAAGCACAACAGGGCGGTTGCCCGCGTGCGCGGCAGAGGTCGGCGGGTCGGGCCAGTGCCGCGACGGCGTGCGGTGACGATATGACAGGCGAAAAACACACTCTCGCAACGGGAGACACGCAGAACGCACCGGAGAACGATCGCCTCATCGCGGTGGTGGGCATCGGCGCCGACGGCTGGCCGGGGTTGAGCCCGCGCGTGCGTGACGAGATCGCCGCGGCCCAGGTGCTTTTCGGATCGCGCCGCCAGCTGGATCTGATCCCCGCCGACGCGAGCATCGCGCAGCGCCGGGCCTGGCCGACACCGCTGCTGCCCGCGTTGCCGGAACTGCTGGCCGCGCATCGCGGTTCGCGTATCTGCGTACTCGCCAGCGGTGATCCGATGTTCTACGGCATCGGCGTCACGCTGGCGAACCTGCTCGGCCCGCAAGCGATCCGGGTCTACCCGCAGCCGTCCTCGGCCACGCTGGCCTGTGCGCGACTGGGCTGGGCGAGTGCGCACACACCGGTGGTGAGCATCGTCGGCCGCCCCCTGGAGACGGTTCTGCCGGCTCTCGCCGACGGCCGGCGCTTGCTGGTGCTCAGCGCCGACGAACATTCTCCGGCGCAAGTGGCGGAACTGTTGCGGTGCAACGGTTTCGGTGAATCGCGATTGACCGTGCTGGAGCAGCTCGGTGGTCCCGCCGAGCGGGTCGTCGCCGCCACGGCGGCGCAGTGGTCGCGGCCGCCCGGGGACCCGCTGAACATCGTCGCCGTCGAGGCGGTCCGTGATCCGGCCGCACCCCGGCTCACCCGGCTTCCGGGACTGCCCGATGCCTCCTACGGCGGCGACGGACAGCTGACGAAGGCGGAGGTCCGCACCCTGTCGATCGCCGCGCTCGCCCCCGCGCCCGGCGAATTGCTCTGGGATGTGGGCGGCGGGTCGGGCACCATCGCGATCGAATGGTGCCGAACCCATCCCGACTGCCGCGCAATCACATTCGAGCGCAGTGCCGCGCGGCGCGACCAGATCGCCGCCAACGCCGCGGCGCTCGGAGTGCCCGCGATCGTCGTGCGCGGCGAGGCGCCCCCCGATCTGCCCACGGCCGATGATCCGGCGCCGGACGCGATTTTCCTCGGCGGCGGCCTCACTCAGGACGGGCTGTTCGCGACATGCTGGGACCGGCTGCGGCCAGGGGGACGGCTGGTCGCCAACGCCGTGACCGCGGAATCCGAGGCGCTGCTGCTGCGCTGGGCCGCGGCACACGGCGGTGAACTGCGCAAATTCCAGATCTACCGGGGTGAGCCGCTCGGCGGATTCACGGCCTGGCGCCCGCACCTACCGGTCGCGCAGTGGATCGCAGTCAAGCCGCCCGATCGGTCCGTATCGCCTGAATAGCGAAGCGCGGCGCTGGTCAGTGTTCGGAGCCTGCCCGTATCGGTGCGTCGGCGCAGAGGCTGCGCAGATCGTGGAAGGCGCGGCAGAGATGCGCGTCCAGACCGTCGGCGGGGTCGTCGATCCAGGCGTGAACCGCGTATTGATAAGCGGCCCAGCCGGTTCGGGCGGCCAGGTCGGCCGGACCGGCGTCGATGCCACGGTGTCGCAGAGCCTCCGCCACGGCCTCGGTGAGCCACGCGTGTTTGGCCAGCTCGCGCTCGCGCAGCGCCGGGGTCGCCCCGATGACTTTCCATCGGGGATCGGAGAACGGGCGGTTGCGTTCCAGATTCCGGGCGGATTTCCGGAATGCGCACAGCAGTACCTCGAACGGGCTCAGGCCCTGAGGTGCTTCGGCGATCGCCTGCATCAGAGTGGTCCGCAGGTCGGCTTCGCCGTCGAAGAGCACCTCACGTTTGTCAGGGAAGTGCCGGAAGAAGGTGCGCTCGTTGACCCCGGCCCGCGCGGCGATCTCTGCCGCTGTGGTCTGGTCGAATCCTCGTTCCCGGTACAGCTCGAGGGCTGCCTGCTGCAGGCGGCGACGCACCTCTGCTCCGCTTCGTGGCATGTTCCGAGCCTACCGCGATGTGTCAGTGACTGGCGTCACGTTGCGTCAGTGACTGGCGCTACGCGTAGAGTCAGTCACTGGCGTTAAGTAGCGCCAGTGAATGGCATAAAAATGGAGGGTTCCATGCATGTCTTCGTCACCGGGGGCTCCGGTCAGACCGGGCCCGCAGTCGTCACCGAACTCATCGCGGCCGGCCACACCGTGACCGGCCTGGCGCGCTCGAAGGCCGCCGCGGACCGGCTCGAATCATTGGGTGCCACACCGCATCCGGGCTCCCTGGACGACCTCGACAGTCTGCGGAGCGGCGCGGCAGCCGCCGACGGCGTCTTGCACATGGCTTACGGGGGCGACTACGCAGATCCGGATGACCTCATTCGCCGCGACTGCGGCGCGATCGAAGCACTCGGGCAGGCGCTGGCCGGCTCCGGCAAGCCCCTTGTCAGCACCTCGGGCACTCTGGTGACCAGGGCCGGGCGGGTCAGCACCGAGCAGGAGGCGCCGGACCCCGATTCGGTCGCCGCATTCCGCATTGCGGGCGAGCAGACCTGTTTGAGCTTTGCCGAGTGCGGGCTGCGGGCCGTCGTGGTACGACTCGCGCCGACCGTGCACGGCCCCGGCGACTACGGGTTCATTCCGGCTCTCGTCGCGGCTGCGCGCAGGTCAGGAGTCTCGGCCTACATCGGCGAGGGCGCCAATCGGTGGCCGGCGGTCCACCGCGCCGACGCCGCGGTCTTGTTCCGGTTGGCCCTCGAGAAGGCTCCCGCCGGCAGCGTGCTCCACGGCGTCGGCGAAAGCGCTGTCACGATCAGAAGTGTGGCGGAGCAGATCGCGCACATGCTCGACATCCCCACCGCTTCCCTGACGCTCGACCAGGCCGCCGCGCATCTCGGAAACCCCTTCCTGGCCCGATTCTTCTCCCTCGACGTCCCGGTCTCCAGCGACCACACCCGAGCGCTGCTGGGGTGGAAGCCTCACCACGAGACATTGCTCGACGACCTGCGGACCGGGGACTATTTCACCCCGGAGGCGAGCATCCGAGCCGAGCGTGTGTGGCTGCCGCACGGTGCGCACGAGCACAGCTGACCCGTCTGTGTGAACCGGGGAGACGGCGAGGCCATCCTCATCCCAAGGTTTCCGACAAGGGGGTTCGAGCCTCGGCGAGTTTGCGGTAGTCCTCGAGGATGCGGCGAATGGAGGGAGTCACGCGCAGGTCGCTGCCCAGTGGCGCCCAGGTGTAGGCACTGTGCAGGGACAGGCGGATGGGGTACGTGGCGGCCACGTCGACGGCGAAGTGCAGGCGGCGGACCGGTTTTCCGCCGGGCGAGAGATAGTCGAAAGAACCTACGTGGCAACGGATTCGGGTGACGTTCAGCCCGGTCTCGGTGGCGACGCCGCGGGCCACGGCCGCGTCCAGCGGTTCGCCGGGTTCGACGGTGGTGCCGGGAAGTTTGAGGGTGGCCTTGATGGGGCCGCTGTCGTCACGTTCCAGCAGCAGAACCTCCCCGCCGCGATCGATGATCGTGCCGATTCGTAGTGCGACACCGTCCTTTTCCGCGCTTTCGTACAGTTCGTCGAGCATGGATGTAGAGATCATCCGACTCACCAACCCTCGATCGGTGCACCACACGGGCAGTACAAGACGACCCATTATTACGGTAGACCGGAAGCAATGCGCGAAGGGCGGATTCGGTCGCCTTGGTGCGTCACGGCCGAACCGTTCGCGTGGTCGGTGCCTTCGGCGCGCTCGGGTTCCCGTCCGAGGGCCACGGGGCGGTCTCGACCGGGGACAAGCCGTTCGGAAGGACGGATTCGATGAACCATCGGTATTGCTCCGGGCGTGGGTCCCTCGTCGTAGAGTTCGAGAGGACGCTGGAACTCGCGCGCGTGGTGTGACCGGTCGAGCGAAAACAGGAGCGCAGGTGAATTTCGAGGAGTACCGCCGACACGACGCCACCGGTCTCGCGGAACTGGTCGCGAAGAAGGAGGTCACGGCCGCCGAACTGCTGGCATCAGCCCGGGAACGCGCCGCCGAGGTGAACCCGCGGATCAACGCGATCATCGCCGACGTCCCGTGCTCGGCCGACGCGGAGCGCACGGGAGCCTTCGCCGGTGTCCCGTTCCTCATCAAGGATCTCGGAATGGATTACGCCGGGCTCCCGTCCTCGCAGGGATCGCGGTCGTTGCGCACGACTGCGGCGACCGAGCACGCGACGATCGTTCAGCGGTGGCTCGACGCCGGCCTGATGATCTTCGGCAAGACGAACATGCCCGAGTTCGGCGCCAAGGCGATCACCGAGCCCGAGCTCTGGGGACCGACCCGAAATCCGTGGGACCTGTCGCGAACGCCGGGTGGGTCGTCGGGCGGTTCCGCGGCGGCGGTCGCGGCGGGCATCGTTCCCGCCGCCGGTGCGAACGACGGCGGCGGTTCGATCCGGATTCCGGCCGGTTGCTGCGGGCTCGTGGGTCTGAAACCGGGACGCGGGGTGACCCCCATGGGGCCGGCGACCGGAGAACTCATGCACGGTGCCGCTGTTCAAGGGGTCGTCACACGCTCGGTCCGCGACACCGCCGGGATGCTCGATGTCATCGCCGGCGGAGAATCGTGGGGTCCGTTTCAGCCGGCGGTGGCCGGGCCCTACCGCGACGCGGTAGGCCAGGATCCCGGCCGGCTCCGGATCGGCGTGCGGATCCCGACAGCCATTACGCCCGAACCCGACCCCGAGGCCTACGCGGCGGTCGAGGCGGCAACGCGAGTACTGACCGAGCTGGGTCACCAGGTGGAAATCCTGGAAGAGGCACCGTTCGACGACGCTGCCCTGGCCGGTGAGTTCTTGCTCACCTGGTTCGTCTACATCGCCTACGAGGTCGCCGACGCGCGCCGGATCTCCGGCTGCGGCAACGAGGGGTTCGAACGCGACACCCTGGTCATGGCGGCGTTGGGCAATGCGACCCGAGGCCCGGAGTACGTCGCCGCCGTCGAGGCCCGGCACGGCCATGCGCGTCGACTGACCGAGTACTTCCGGGCCCACGATCTGCTGCTGACGCCCACGATGGCCACCCCGCCGCCCAAGATCGGGGAGTTCGAATTGCCGAAGTCGCTCCAACGCGTGACCGACGCGATTCTCAAGACCCGTACCGCCGGCCTGCTCAAGCACACCTCGATCGTCGACGACTTGATCAACAGTAATCTCGGCTGGGTGCCCTACACCCAGCTCGCCAATATCACCGGCAGACCAGCGATCTCCCTGCCGCTGCACTGGACCGCCGATGGACTTCCCCTGGGGGTCCAACTCGTGGCCCCATTGGGCGGAGAATCGACACTGATCAAGATCGCCGCCCAGGTCGAGCAGGCGGCGCCGTGGTTCGACAAGGTCGCCGAACGGAGCCGGCTCCAGAGCTGAAACCGGCGCGCAGCGGTCGCCTGCTATCCGATGTGATCGATACCGGCCCACAGGTCGCAGTGGTGCTGTGCGGCGAAGGTGCCGGCGGGTCCGATGCGGTCGCTGCCGAGCTCGAGGGTGGTGTCGGCGGCGGCATGGGGCCACGGGGTCAGGGCCGGTGTTTCGGGATTTCCGGTGTGGGCGAATTGCGCCCAGCTGTCCTGAATATCGCGCGAAAGCCGGTCGGCCGCGGGCGGCAACGGAATGGGCAGGCCCATGAGCGAGGAGAAGATGTAGGGAACCTCGGCGCCGTGGAACGCGCCCGGCAGTAGCGGATTGGGTGGCAGGGGTGCGTCGTTGAACTGGTACCGCCACACCTGCGCGCCGCCGCGGCGGGCGGTCTCGGCGGTGAATTGTGCCGGGCAGGCGAAGAATCCGTCGGTGAGCACGCGTTCCTTGGCGGCCGCGGGCGTGGGATACGCCGAGATCGGGTAGCGCTGGAGTACGCGATCGGCGTTGTCGCCGAACAGTTCTCGGGTCCACTGTGTGTAATCGGTTGCCGAGGGCGTGGTTCCGTGTCCGTAGTCGAGCAGTGCGATGAAGGTCGCGCCCTCGTCGGCATTGCTGCCCACAATCAGTGGGATGTCACGCGCCGCGCCGCCCGCCAGGGCGTTCTCGGGCGTGTCGGTCACCACGATCCCGTCGTGGATGGGTGTCCACGTGACGGCCATGGTGTTCAGTTGCGTGGTCGGAGAGTCGAGGAGCCGATCGACGGGCAATGTGCGCAGGCAGGCCAACCGGGTGGCGGGGTCGGCGCAGCCCAGGCTGGATGCGTAGTCGCCGGATCGCTGATAGGCAACCTGCGGGGTAGGTGGTGCGAGCGGACTTCGTGCGCACGAACCGCTTTCGACGATGGCTTTGGCGTAGAGGCCGCGCGCTGTCGGGGAGGCGAGTTGGGTGCAGACGCTCATGCCGCCGGCGGATTCACCGAACAGCGTGACGTTGCCGGGATCTCCGCCGAAGGCTGCCGCATTGTCGTGAATCCAGCGCAGCGCGGCCTGCTGATCGAGGGTGCCGTATGTCCCTGTCGCGCCGCCATTTTCGGCGGCCAGTTCGGGCAGGGCCAGAAAGCCGAAGGGCCCGACGCGATAGTTCGGGACCGCCACGATGACCTGTCCGTCGCGGACCAGGCGGGCGGGGGAGTCGTATTGGGCATTGGATCCGAGGACGAACGCGCCGCCGTAGAGCCACACCATCACCGGCAGCGCGGTGCCGGCGGGGTGTTCGGGCACGTAGAGGTCGATACTGAGGCAGTCTTCGCTCGACGGCTGCAACACCACTCCGGGCACGGGAGACGACTGCGGGCATTGCGGTCCGTGGGCGACCGCCGGGCGGACACCCGGCCAGGGCGGTGCGGGCTGCGGTGGCGCGAACCGGGCGGCTTGCGCGAACGGCACCCCGAGATATCGAACGACACCATCGGCGCGTACGCCGCGAATCTGCCCGCCGGTGACACCGACAACCGGCTCCGAACCGGCGTCCGGTGCGGCGTGGGCGGTCGGTGTCACCACCGCCATCGCTACCGCGGCGACGCTGATCAGTATCGAGGACAGGCACCGCGCTCGGGTGCGAGGGGCAGTGCGGATCGGCATGTGAAGCTCCCTGACTCCATTTAATTTTGCAGCAAAAGTACTGTAGGCGGGCGTCTTCGCCGCGCGCACCGTTTTCGTGAAAGCCAGGGTTGTCGCGCACGTATGCGTTTTCGGTTGCGCGGCAGTGATATTCGAAGATACTTTCAATGCAAAACCGAGTATGTCGCGGCGCCCACTTATCCTTTCCGCCGGGTCCGTACCGGCCGTGCGGGCAGAATATGGGGGTGGAAACCTCGGCCTCACCAACGGATCCGGTCTCGCGGGTGCCGGTGGACGCCCAACTCAGCGCGTTGCTCGGACCGCTGCGCCGGGCGGTCCTGCGTCGCACGCGAGCCGCCGAGGATCTGCCGGATCTCCCCGAAGCGCAGATCGAACTGCTCCGGCTCCTGGTGGCGACGGGCGGAGTCGCGCCGAGCCGGGCGGCCGCCGAATTGAACGTGGCACAGTCCACCATCAGCACTCTGCTGCGCACCATGACCGCGGACGACCTCGTCGAGCGGCTGCCGACACCGGGGACGGGCGTGGGGCGATGCTCGTCGCGTCGGCGCGGGCGCGCGAGCTGCTGGATCGGTACGACCGCGCGAGCGCGGCGATGCTGCGCGAAACGCTGGCCCGGCTCTCCGCCGCCGATCGCCGGGCGGTGGAATCGGCGGTCCCCGCATTGCGGCGGCTGCTCGCGGAGCTCAGCGGTCAGCCGGGGTCACGGTGACGGTGTCGCCGCCCGGAGATTTCGTCGGAAGGCGCGTTCGATGAGGCCGCCCCATCCGCACGGCTGCGGGCGCGGATTCGCGATGGCCGAGAGTCGCTTCGAATTGTGACGGTTTGCTTACCGGTGGCGCCGCGTCCCCGCATCGCGCCGCGACCGTGGCCAGAATCTCGGTATGCGGATTCTGCTGACCGGAGCGGCCGGGTTTATCGGATCTCATGTGTGGCGCGCGTTGACCGATGCGGGGCACGAGGTGGTGGCGGTCGATGCGATGCTCAGTGCGGCGCACGGCGTCGAGGCCCGGCCGCCGGACGGGCTGCATCGCGTCGACGTCCGCGACCAGGACGCGCTCGACCGTGTGCTGCCGGGAATCGATGTGGTGTGCCATCAGGCCGCGGTGGTGGGTGCGGGGGTGACCGTTCAGGATGCGCCCGCCTACGCCAGTCACAACGATCTGGGAACGGCGGTACTGCTGGCAGCGATGGATCGGGCCGGTTGCCGCAGGCTGGTGCTGGCATCGTCGATGGTGGTGTACGGCGAAGGGCGTTATCGCACAGCCGATTCCGTGGCGGTGACGCCGTTGCCACGTCGGCGCGCAGACCTCGAGCGCGGTGTATTCGACCATCGCCACCCCGACACCGGTGCGCCACTGCACTGGGCGCCGGTGCCGGAGGATGCGGCGCTGGACCCGCGCAGCCTGTATGCCGCCAGCAAACTCGCGCAGGAGAACTATGCCGCGGCGTGGGCCACGGCCACCGGCTCGACGGTGACCGCACTGCGCTATCACAACGTCTACGGACCCGAGATGCCCAGGGATACACCGTATTCCGGTGTGGCCGCGATCTTCCGCTCGGCGCTCGAGGCGGGGGCGGCGCCGCGCGTATTCGAGGACGGCGCCCAGATGCGCGACTTCGTGCACGTGACCGATATCGCCGACGCCAACCGGCGGGCCGTGGAACAGCCGTTGGACCGGTTCACGGCGCTGAATATCGCATCGGGACATCCGATCAGCATCGGCGCGGTGGCCGCGATCCTCGCCCGTGCCCAGGGCGGCCCCGAGCCGGTGGTGACCGGCGAGTTCCGGCCGGGCGATGTGCGGCATATCGTCGCGGGACCGGATCGGGCCCGCGAACTGCTGGGCTTCACCGCGGCGATCGATCCCACGCAGGGGCTCACCGACTTCGCCACCGCTCCGTTGCGGGCCGCCGCCGGTGCGGGGGCGCCGCAGTGGCGGCACTGACGGCGACGCTCAGGACGACGAGATCGACAACCCGCGCTCGTGAGCGGGCGGCGACACCGCGGCACGGCCGGCACCGCCGAGCAGTGGCAGCCGAATGTCGAAGCGGGCGCCTCGTTCCCGGTTCGACGCGCTGATTTCGCCGTGGTGGACCGACACCAGACCGGCGGCGATCGCCAGGCCCATACCGCTACCTCCGCCCTCGGCCGCGGGCGAGCGCGCGGCGGTGCCGCGATATCCGGCCTCGAAGATGCGGGGGAGATCCGCCTCGGCGATGCCGGGACCGGTGTCGTCGATGCGCACCCAGGCGCCGGCGTGTGCGACCCCGGCCGAGATGTCGATACATCCGCCCGGCGGGGTGTGCGCGATCGCATTGGCCACGAGGTTGGTCAGCACCCGGGTCAGCGCCTGGTCGCTGCCGGCCACGGTGATCGCCGAATCCGGTTGCCGGGCAGACAGTTTCACTCCCGCACGCCCGGCGGCCGGCTCGGTGGCGGCGACCACCTCGTCGATGAGTTCGCGCAGATCCAGTGGTTCCAGGTGCAGGCGCAGGGCTCCGGCGTTGATCTTCGACATCTCGAACAGGTCGTCGACCATGCCCGACAATCGCGTGGTCTCACGCACCACCTGCCTGCCGTAGCGCTCGACATCTCCGGTCTGCGCGACCACGCCGTCGGCGAGCGCCTCGCCCATCGCCCGGATTCCGGCCAGCGGCGTGCGCAGATCGTGGCTGACCCACGCCACCAGTTCGCGCCGCGACGCCTCGGCGGCGCGCTCCTGATCGAGCATCTGTTTCTCCCAGACCAGCTGCCGTGCCTGCGCCCGGCCCAAGACGACCGCCGCGGGCACGGTCACCGCCGTGACCACGACGAGGACCACCGACATCTTGGCCAGCGCGTCGCTGAACATCAGACCGCTGACGGCGATGAAACCGCTGAGGGTGGCCAGCGTCGGGATCAACACCAGAATCACCATCGACAGCCCGAGGGCCCGATTGCGAAAGGCGCGCAGCAGCACCGCTCCGAGCGCGACGACCGGCACCGACCCGGCCAGTGCCCATCCGACCAGTCCCGCAACATCATTCGGCACGATCGACTCCTGTCCCGGTACCCCAGGCGTAGCCCCGCCCCCACACCGTCTCGATCCGGTGGGTATCGCCGAGTTTGGCACGCAAGCGTTTGACGTGCACCGTCACCGTCGACTGGTCGCCGAAATCCCAGCCCCACACCGCCGCGAGCAGTTCCGTCCGGCTGAACACGCGCCGCTGATTGGCCAGCAGGAAAGACAACAGGTCGAATTCGCGTGCCGTCAGCGATACCGGCCGACCGGCGATATCCACCGTCCGGGCCGCCGGCCGCAGGCGGATCTCGCCGCTGCGCAGTACACCGGCCGTCGGCGCCGGTCCGTGGGTGCGGCGCAGCACCGAGGCCACCCGCAGCGCCAGCTCGCGCGGACTGAACGGCTTGGTCAGGTAGTCGTCGGCGCCCGCTGTCAGCCCGAGCACGCGATCCTCCTCCTCGCCGAGGGCGGTGAGCATGATGATCGGTGTCTCGGGATGCTCGCCCTCGCGCACCGACCGGCACAACTCGATGCCGTCGGGCGCGGGCATCATCACGTCGAGAACGGCCAGATCGATGTCACCGCCGTCGAGGGCGCGTTCCGCCTGTACGCCGTCGGCGGCTTCGGTGACCTCCATGCCGTCGCGTTCGAGGTAGCGGCGGACCACCTCACGCACGACGGGATCGTCATCGGCGATCAAAATGCGCACCGCGCTCACCAATTCGTGAGAACGAGGTGGGCGAGCACCAGCGTGCCGACGGCCTGGACGGTCAGCCAGGCGCGCGCGGTGTGCGCCGGCAGGAAGGCGGTTCCGCCGATCACCCAGATGTCGAACGGCAGCCAGATCCGCTCGGTCTCGGCCTTGCTCAGGCCGCTGAGATCGGCGAGCAGAAGACCGGTCAGCGCGGCCAGGGCCAGCAGCGCCGCCGGGTCCGCGCGGGCGCGCCAGCGCGCGAACGCCGCCGCGGGGGCGGCGCGGATCTGCGTGGGTGCGGGAAGGTGCAGCGCACCCGGAAGCCGATGCAGCGCAGCGGCAGACGCCAATCCGATCGCACACACCGTCGCCGCCAGATTTCCCCAGATCCAGTAGGACGCGGGACGCGTCGTCGCGATGCCCTGGTAGTAGCGCTGCACCACCAGGTGATAACCCTCCAGCCACCAGAAGCCCGACAGCGTGAAGGCGGCGACGACCGCCAGCACGCCCAGCACCGCGGGCCACACCGCTCGCACACCGCGCAGCAGTGCCACCGCCGCGGCCGGGACGGCCATCAGAACCAGTCCGTAGTTGAGATAGATGCCGAATCCGAACAGCACCCCGGAGACGACCAGGATCAGCGGACGTGGCCGCGCGCCGCCGAGTCCTACCGCGAGCGCGGCCACCGCCCAGGCGACCACTCCGGCGAAGAACGCGTCCGCCGAGACCGCCAGCCAGATCGCCGCGGGCGCGAGGGCGAGATACGGTGCGGCCGCCCGCGCCCTGCTTTCCGCGCCCAACGCCCGCATCGCCACGAGCACGGCCATCGACGCGCTGCAGCCGACCACCACGCACAGCGTGGAAGCCCATGCGCCGCCGCCCAACCCGATCCGGTCCATCCAGACGAACACCAGCAGTGCGCCCGGCGGGTGACCGGACACGTGCGTGGTCCACGAATCGGGTTGGAAGTCCAGGATGCGGGCGGAGAATCCGCGCAGCATGGCCGGAATGTCGTGCACTCCGCCGACCTCGTGCAGATACTCGTGCATCGTCGTGAGCCGGCCGGCGAATCCGCGCTGCCACCCGTCGACCATGGCCAGGGAGAACGCCCACGCCAGTGCGGTCACCCAGGTGGCCGGCAGCAGCCGTCGCCAGGTGAGCGTGGCGGCGAGCCGGGGGCCGTAGAGCACCACGGCGAAGGCGATCACGATCGCGGGGCCCGTACCCCAGCCGATATGTGGAAGCCAGGAGCCGAAGATCGGCGCCGCCGCGGCGTAGAGCGATTCGCGATAGTGCGGTGTGCTGATCCTCGGCACGAGGAAGGCGGCCGCCACCAGGATCGTCGCTGCTGCCGCGCAGGCGATATCGGCGCGCACGCCCGATACTCGCCGTGTCTGCGATGCGGTGCTGCTGCGGGTATCGCTCACCCGTTCACCGTAGGTCCCGTCGGTGCGACGCGGCGCGCACGCGATCGTGCCGTCATACTTTCGTCACCTGTGTCACCAGCTGTTTTTCGTCCGATCGGCCTTACGGTCGACACGTGACCCCAGTCGAAGCCAGTGGAGAGCTGACCGTGGTGATTCCCTGCCGGAACGAGGCCGACGCGCTACCGGGCGTCCTGGCGGCGGTCCCGACGGAGTATCGGGTGGTCGTCGTGGACAACGGTTCGACCGATGACACCGCCGCGGTGGCGCGTGCCGCGGGCGCGACGGTGGTCGTCGAATCCGTCCCGGGCTACGGCAGCGCCGTCCAAGCCGGGATCGCGGCCGCCACAACCGAACTGGTGGCGGTGCTCGACGGCGACGGTTCGATGGCGCCCGACGAATTGCCGCTGCTGGTGGCCGAATTGGGCCCCGATGTGACCATGGTGGCCGGGCGCCGCCGCCCGGTCCGGGGCGCCTGGCCGTGGCATGCGCGCCTGGGCAATTGGCTGCTGGCGCACTGGTTGCGGCGCCATTACGGGCTGCCCGTGCACGATCTGGCCGCGATGCGCGTGATCCGCCGCTCCGAGCTGGTGGCACTGGGCCCGCTGCATCCCCGGTCGGGATATCCGCTGGCCCTGCTGGCCGGCGCGGCGCGGGCCGGGTGGAAGGTGGTCGAACGTGATGTCACCTATCGGCCGCGCACCCACGGTGTGTCGAAAGTGTCCGGTTCGGTAATCGGGACGGTACGTGCCGCCCGCGACTTCTGGAGTGTGCGATGACTGTTCTGCCATTGACGCTGCTGGTGGTGGCGAAGGCGCCGGTCGCCGGATTCGCCAAGACCCGGCTGACCCCGCCGCTGGCTCCGGCCGAGGCGGCGGATCTGGCCGCCGCCGCGCTCCTGGACACCCTGGCCGCGGCGCGCGACTGCGGCGCGGCGCGAGGCGTGGTCGCGTGGACCGGCGATCTGGAGCGAGCCTGCCGCGCACGCGAAATAGGTTCGGCCCTGCGCGATTTCGATGTGGTCCCGCAGCGCGGCGACGGTTTCGGTGTGCGCCTGGCGAATGCGCACGCCGACGCGGCGCGATTCGGGCTGCCCGTTCTGCAGATCGGGATGGACACCCCGCAGGCAGGGCCGGCGCTGCTGGCCGAATGCGGGGCTCGGCTGCTGGCCGGCCCGGATGCGGTGCTGGGGCCGGCGGCCGACGGCGGCTGGTGGGCGCTGGGGCTGTGTGACGTGCGCCCGGCACGAGTCCTCGCGGAGGTGCCGATGTCCACCGATCGAACCGGTGCGCTCACTCGGGAGGCATTGCTGCGCAACGGCTGTCGCGTCGATATGCTGCGGGAACTCCACGATGTCGATCTGTACTCCGATATCGCCGAGGTCGCAGCGGGCTGCCAGGGCCTGTTCGCGGCGGCGGCCGGATCGGTGACGGGTCCGCACGCATGAGCGCCGAGCGCGGCCGAGGTCACCCGCCGTATACGGCATGGACCTCTTCGCACGCGGTGATGATTCGCCCGATCTGCTCGGCGGTGAGGGCGGCGTGCAGCGACAGCCGGATCAGCGACCTGCCCGCAGGGGTGGCGGGCGGACAGAACGGCGCGCCGAGGACACCGTGTGCTTCCAGGATCGCGCGCACCGCGCGACCGTCGGCTTCGGTTCCGGCGGGAACGGCGATGATGTGGCTGTCGACTCCCGACATCTCGAAACCTGTGCGGGCGAGCGCTTTTCGGACGGTATGGGCGATCTCGCGCAGCCGGGCGCGGCGTCCGTCCTCGGCTCGGATCACCTCCAGGGTCGCGGACAGCCCGGCGATGTCGTGGGATCGCAGGCCCGAGGAGAAGATCGCAGGGTAGGACACCGACTCGAAATAGGGTGCGAACTCGGGGTCGAGCGCGGTCACCAGCCCAGCCCGGCCGACGAACGCCTTGGCCAGGCTGGCGGTGCGAAACGGCACACGCCGGGTGAGCCCGAGCGCGACCACGGCACCCGCACCGTGCGGGCCGACGACGCCCAGCGAGTGCGATTCGTCGACCACGAGCAGAGAACCGGTCTCGTCGGCCACGTCGCACAGTGCCGCCAGGGGGCTGGGTGTGCCGGTGGTGTTGTCGATCGCGTCGACAGCGATGATGCCGGGGCCGTGGGCGCGGATCTGCGCCGCCAGCCGGGCGGGGTCGTTGTCCCCGAAGGTGTGCAGCGGCGCGGCCGCGGCCAGGGCCGCCTGTCGCCAGGACATGTGTGTGTTCTCCCCGACATGTATCGGAATGCCGGGCGCCGCAATGGCTTGCAACAACCCGATATTGGCCGCCCAGCCGGATTGGCACACCACCGCCGTAGCGCTGTATGTGTAGTCGGCCAGGCGACGCGCCAGAGGACCGGGTTCGGGCTCGATCGGGGTGAGCAGCGCCTCGCTCATGGCGGCTGTGATCCGCCTGTCGCCGGACAGCGCCAGATAGTCGCTCGTCGACAGTCCGATGTCGGTGGCGGCGGTGCCGGGGCCACGAAGAAACATCCGGGCTTCTCGCATCTGCGCCGCGTGGCCGCGGCCGATATGTTGCTGCACGCGTTCGGCGACTGTTGCCACCTCGGTCTCCTCGGTAGGTCGCGCTCGTCGGTGTGATTCGCCCTGCCTGGTCGGTGCCCGCCGCCACAGCCTGATGAGCGGGCGCCCCGAAGATCATCGCGCACTCGGAGGGTGAGGTGCCCCGCGATGCGATGACGAAACAATGACGTCATGATCTCGTCTCGTCGGGACGGGGTAGTAGTCGAACCCGTGCCTGCCGGTCGCGGCGGAAAATGGTTCGAAGGTTGTGATGTGTGTGATTTAGCATCGCCCGGTGGCGGATACGGTGAACCGGCAGTGGATTCTGCGGAGGCGGCCCGAAGGGGAGTTGCGGGAGGGTGATTTCGAGCTCGGAAGCGCTCCGATTCCGGTGCCGGGGCCTGGGGAGGCCTTGGTCAGGGTGCATCGACTGGGTATCGATCCCACTCAGCGTGGATGGCTCAACGATTCGGACAACTACATCGATGCGGTCCCGGTCGGCATGGTGATGCGGGGGAGCGGGGTAGGGCAGGTGGTGCGCTCGAACACCGCGAGCTATCCGGAGGGCAGCTGGGTCGCCGGTATGGTCGGCTGGCAGGATTACGTCGTCGCGTCCGACGGGGGTTTGTTCGGGCTGAACGTGGTGCCCGACGGTGTCGCCCCGACGCTGATGCTGAGCCTGTTCGGAGCGCCCGGCTTGACCGCGTACTTCGGTATGACGGATATCGGCCGGCCCGAGCCGGGCCGGACGGTGCTGGTGTCGGCTGCGGCCGGTGTGACCGGATCGATTGCGGGACAGATAGCGAAAGCCTTGGGCTGCACTGTCATCGGCATCGCAGGCGGTCCGGCCAAATGCACCTGGATCACCGACCGGGCGGGCCTGCACGCCGCCATCGATTACAAGAACGACGACGTCTCGGCCGGTTTGTCCCGCCTGGCCCCGGACGGTGTCGACGTCTTCTTCGACGGCGTCGGCGGCCGCGTTCTCGAGCATGGTCTGGCGCACCTGGCGCACGGCGCTCGTGTCGTTCTGGCCGGTGCGATCTCTTCCGGGTACAGCGGCGCGGACCCGCAGTACGGGCCGCGGAACTACATGCAGCTGGCCATGCGCCGGGCACGCATGGAAGGGTTCATCTTCCTCGACTATCTCGACCGCTTTCCCGAGGCGTTCGCGGCGCTGCGCGACTGGCACGACCGGGGCGAACTCACCATCGCCGAAACCGTGAGTATCGGCTTGGAATCCGCTCCCTGTGCACTGCGCGCTGTCTTCGAGGGCGGCAATCTCGGTAAGCAGTTGGTCGACATCGTGGAGTCCTGACCTATCGATCGCCGAGGATCGCGAGGCCGCTCCGGAAGGTGGGCCTACGTCAGGCCACGGATTGTTCGAAGACCGTCGGGCCGAGACACATCCGCGCGATGGAACTCGGCCCGACGACGGTGCGTGCAGTCTCTACGCGGTGTGCATGGCCGCGGTGATCTTGCGGATCATTTCGGAGGTCACGGGGCTGGGGCGGCCGTGAGCCGCAGCGGCCTCGAGCGCCATTTCGACGGTGGTGCGGAAGTCGTCGGCCTGCGCGGGATCCGGCTGGGCAAGCACCGTCACCGCGGTGGTCAGCGCGGGCAGTACCTGGTCGGCGAGCTCGGCGACGGACTTTCCGCGCAGCGTGATGTCCTTGGACTTCGCAGCCAGTAGATGTCCGACGGGACCGGTCGCCGACATCAGCGCCACCGAGCCCGCGGTGGCGGCCTTGTGGGGCTTGTCGGAAGTAGCGGCGAGCAGAGAGACCGCGCCGTAGGCGGCGGTGCGCACGGTGAGCTGGTCCTGCTTGGTCGCAACGAGGACGGTGGACATGGCGTACTCCTTCGAAAGATGTTGTGGCGGTTGCCCTACCGGTCTCGGTGGGGCTCGGCCTGTTCGATGGACTTACTTTGTCCGGTGCCGCTGACAGGGCCCTGATGCCGTTCTGACACCGGACAGGTGGGCTGTACGCGCCGCTGACCGAAGGGGCCTGAATCGCATCGTCCAGGGCACGGTGGTCCGAGCCGCGGCCGGCACTGGATCTAGAGGTCGATGACGACCTTGCCCCGCACATGCCCTCCGGCTTGCAGTTCGGCCGCGCGGCGGATCTGCTCGATGGGGAAGCTCGCCGCGATCGGCACCCGGAGTTGTCCGGCCGCGACCGAGCGGGCCAACTCGTCCACCGCACCGGGTGCGGCGGTGGCGCCGTTGGCCGACGTTACGCCGTCGACTTGTGTGGCGATGAGGCTGATTCGGCTGTCGGGGACGCCGAGATCCCTTGCGGCGTCCACTGTTTCGGTCCCGTGCAGGTCGAGGGCGGCGGTGACACCGCCGGGGGCGAGGGCGCGGACCCGGTCGGCCAGGCCGTCGCCGTAGATGACCGGCTCGGCTCCGAGATCACGCAGGAAATCGGCCGATGTCGCCGATCCCGTCCCGATCACACGCGCTCCCGCCAGCCGGGCCAGTTGGACAGCGAACACGCCGACTCCGCCTCCCGCACCGCCGATCAGCACCGTGTCTCCCGGGCCGGGATTGACCACGGCGAGAGCCGCCGATGCCGTGCGGCCGGCGATCACAAGGGTGGCGGCGGTGCGATCGTCGACCTCGTCCGGGGTGCGATAGGCCTCGTTCGCCGCGATTGCTCCGCCCGCGTCGACCACCACGAAGTCGGCGACCGCGCGGGAGAGGGCAGCCCCGAACACCCGGTCGCCGGGCGCGAAGCCGCTCACCCCCTCGCCGACCTGGTCGACCACTCCCGCGTAATCGGTCCCGAATCCCGCCGGAAGGCTCAAACCGAACCGGGCGGCAGTGTCCGCGTCGACGATCATCTTCCAATCCATCGGGTTCAGGCCGGCCGCGGTGACCCGCACGCGAACCTGCCCCGGACCGGCCGACGGAGCCGGAATCTCACGGACTTCCAGAACTTCGGGGCCGCCGAACGACTCGAGCCGGACCGCCCTGCCCGTCAGCCGTCGATCGCTGTGTTCGTGCATGTATGCCTCTCTCATCGGGCCGAGGGAAGGTCTCGTCCGGACCGAAGAACGCACTGAAACGGACTATGCTCCGCTTACATGAACGACCGTAGCATAAACGGAGCGCGATCCGCTTTGAGTGAATCGGAGACGCGCGCGCCCCGCGCGGACGCAACCCGTAACCGTGACCAGTTGCTCGCGGTGGCGACCCGCATGTTCGCCTCGGGTGAGTCCGACGCGTCGCTGCGTGCGATCGCGCGCGAGGCCGGCGTCGGCATCGGCACGCTCTACCGGCACTTCCCGACCCGCGAGTCGCTGGTCGACGCGGTCTACCGGGGTCAGGTCGTGCGGCTGACGACCGGAGCCCGCGAACTGCTCGGCCAACTGCCCCCGGCCGCGGCGATGCGGCAGTGGATGGACTTGTTCGGCGACTGGATCGCGACCAAGAACGGGATGCTCGACACGCTGGTGGCGATGATCGAGGCGGGCGAGATCGCCCACGCCCAAACCCGAACCGAGCTCTTGGCGGCCATCACCATGATCCTCGACGCCGGCCACGCGGCGGGCGACCTTCGCTCCGACGCCACCGCCGAAGACATCGCCGCCATGCTCGTCGGAATCTTCACCGTCGCCCCGCGGCCCACCCACGAAGCCATGGCGAGCCGGCTACTGAACCTCCTGATGGACGGCCTCCGACCCGCCGCCCAGCCGGCCTGACCCGGAACCGGGACGGTCGACCGGCCAACCAATCCCGCGTGACCGAGCGCAGGACCGACGGCACCGTCGCGCAAGCGGAAGGTCAACCCGCCCAGACTGTTTCGCGTCGCCCCGCCCGCGTGCGACGCGGCGTGACTTCGAGTTCCGTGCGAATATGAACCCGCGCCGTGCCGCCCGGCCCGCTCGATCCGCCAACTGACGAGCTGATCAGGCGACGACGTAGCGGATTGCGCTCTCGCACAATCGTTTTCCTGCGCGCCATATCCGAGCCGGCACGGCGTTGACTCCGCTGTGCGCCTAGTTCGACACCGAACCGATGCGGGCGACGTATTTGCCCACACCCTGGCCGGACGCCAGCAGGTCGTGTCCGGCAATCACCTCGTCCAGCGACGCCAGTTCGGTGACCGGGAGCGACAGTGTGCCCTCGGCGAGGTAGTCCAGCACCCGGCGGGTAGCGGCGGCGACCTTCGCCGGCGCACCGGCGACGAGGCCGCGGTGGCTGAAACCGGTCAGGGTGAGGTTGCCGCCCAGCAGGCGACCGAAGGGCGGGAGCGGGGCGGGTGCGCCGCCACCTGCGTTGCCGAACAAGACAATTCGGCCGGTGGGGCGGGTGACCTCGAGATCCAGATCGAGTGCCTCGGTGCCGAGCGGGTCGAGCACGAGGTCCACTCCGCGGCCATCGGTCGCCGCGCGGATCTCCTCGGCCAGGCCGTCGCCGCGGACGAGGACGGTGTCGTAGCCGGGCACCGACCGGCCGACGCGGCTCACTGTGCCCAGGAGGCGGCCGCCACCGAGCAGCGGCACCAACTGTGCCACCGCGCCGCCGATACCGCCGGCGGCGGAATGCAGCAGAACCGTATCCCCGGCGGTGAAGCGGCCGGCCTCGGTGAGCAGCAGCAGAGCGGTCGCCAGGCCGAGTGGGGTGGCGGCGGCCGAGCTCAACGGGACAGCGTCCGGTACCGGGACGGTGAGTTCCGCTCGCGCCGTGGCGATCTCGGCGAAACCTCCGCCGCCGAGCGCGACGGCCGCCACCCGATCACCGACGGCCGGTCCGGTGACTTCGGCACCCACTTCGCGCACAGTGCCCGCGATTTCCAATCCGGGGCGGTAGGGCCACGACGAGGCGTAGCCCGCATCGCCTCGGCGAGCCATCACGTCCATGAAGTTCACACCCGCGTAGGCAACGTCGATGGTCACCTCGCCCGCAGCGGGTCGCGGCGGGTCCACCTCGCGGATCTCCGACTTCTCCGCACCGCCGGGGGCGGTCATCACCAGGGCTCGCATCGTCACTCCCAACACTTCACTGCCGTCGATCGATGGAGATCAACTCCACAACGCGGAGGCACATTCCTGGCGACCGAGCCGCCGAGCGCGGCCACTACTCCGAGGAAGCTGTCAGAACGGTGCGGCCATCGCCGCGGAAGAGGCCGTGCGGGTTCTGACCGGGAAACCGGCGCGATACCCGGTCAACGACCTACCGCCCGGCGCCGGGCGGAACGAAGTTCGGAGGTGACAAGCCCGACGGACTGCCGAACCGAAAGGCTCTCACACAGAGGGTATTTCAGCATCAACTTGCCGGAGTCGCGGTCGACGGCCGTACGTTCACAGTCCCACTCGAACAGTCCGGGTCAGTCCGCGCTCGGCGTCGGAATCGGCGTACGGGCGTTGATGGCCTCGGCTATTTCGGCCGCTTCGGCGAGAGCAGTCGGTTGCCGCTAGTTCGTGTGTCCAACCTGCCATGCTCGGGTCAGGGTCTGATGCAGCAGTCTTTTGTGTTCGCGTACCGCGCGCGTGTCGGTCCGTCGTGGGTGCAGGGCTTCGGCCACCAGATGCAGGAACCTGCGCCGATCGGTGCCGAAGGCCACGAGCAACTCCTCCCCGCTGGAGCCGCCGAAGGGCGCCCATCGAACGGCGAAGGCGACCAGTGTCTTTTCGGCGGTGCTCAGCAGGCCCGCTCGTGCCATCAGATCGCAGCGGCGCAGCGACGACCGCACCCACGCGGCGTCGCATTCCGTGCCGCGGTCTGCCGCGTCACCGGGCGACTCGCGAAGCTGTTCCGTGGGCGCGGTGTCGATCGTGAAGACCGGGAAGCGGTCGTATTTGGGCCGCGCCTCGAAGCGCACCCGCACCGGGTGGTCGGAGGAGGTCGGGAGGTCGCCCTCGACGGTGGCGTAGATGCGTGGTCCCTCGTCGAGTTCGACGATGGCGATCGTCAGTGGGACGACCTCGGCATGCGGTGCGCCGATGCTGCGGTGCACCAGCCGGTAGGACACGAGCGAGCCGCGGCCGGACGATGGCGTCCACTCCATGTTCCGGGTACGGCACGCGGCGCATTCCGCAGCGGTCGGCGCGTGCATCCCGTCGCATTGCCTGCAGCGTCGAACCATCAGAGAGTCGCCGGTGCGGGCGTGGTTGCCGCTCGGTGTCTGTGTGTGCTGGACCATCGCAAACCTCGAAGGTGATATCGGGATCCCCCGCATTCACAGCTTCGTTTCCGGGCGTGTCTCGCGCGACGGTAGAACTACCCGGAACATACCTATTTTTCGACCGGGGAGCCCGCTCCTCGGTGCGGAGCGACCGTGTCGGAGGAGCCGGGTGCTGTGGCGCGAAGCGCCGGTCTCGCGGCGTTGCCGGCGATACGCTGGCGATGTCGGAAGGTGAGCGCATGGCGCCCGATACAGCTCAATGCTTCGCGAGTGACTGATGGTCGACGAGGATCCGCTGCGGACCAGCCGCGATGTGAACATGCCGGTGGCGGTGGAGTTGAGTGCGTCGGGTTTCGAGGATGCCGAGGAGATCGGGCACGGCGGTTTCGGTGTGGTGTACCGCTGTACGCAGCCGGCCCTGGATCGCACAGTGGCGGTGAAGGTATTGACCGCGGAGTTGGACGCCGACAATCAGGCGCGGTTCTTGCGCGAGCAGAAGGCGATGGGCCGGCTGACCGGACATCCGAATATCGTCACGGTGCTGCAGGTGGGCGTGACCGCGAGTGGGCGGCCGTATCTGGTGATGCCCTATCACTCGCTGGATTCGCTGGATGCGTGGATCCGCCGGGAAGGACCGTTGCCGGTCGAGACGGTGCTGTGGGTGGGGGTGAAGATCGCGGGCGCGCTGGAGACCGCGCATCGGCTGGGAATCATGCATCGGGATGTGAAGCCGGGCAATATCCTGCTGAGCGAGTACGGAGAACCGGCACTTACCGACTTCGGGATCGCCCGGATCGCCGGCGGCTTTCATACGGCCACGGGGGTGGTGACCGCCTCGCCGGCCTTCACCGCGCCCGAGGTGCTCGCGGGGGAAGCGGCGACACCGGCCGCGGATGTGTACGGGCTCGGTGCGACCCTGTTCGCGGCGCTGACGGGACATGCCGCGTTCGAGCGGCGCACCGGTGAGCAGGTCGTCGCGCAGTTCCTGCGGATCACCAGTGCGCCGCTGCCGGATCTGCGAGAAGGTGGCATCCCCGAAGACGTCGCCGCGCTCGTGGAGTCGGCGATGAATCGGGATCGGCAGGCGCGGCCCTCGGCGGCGGAGCTGGGCGAGGCGCTGCGAGAGGTCCAGCACCGCCACGGATACCGGGTCGGCGAGATGGCCCTGCGAGGACAGCCGGCCGCCGCGCGAAAGCCGCGCGAGGCGGCGTCGTCGAATACCGAATCCGTTCCACAGCAACCAGCTTCAGGCCGCGCCGGCACCGCCGAGCTCCCGCTCGAGCTGACCAGTTTCATCGACCGACGGGTGGAGACGGCCGAGATCAAGAACTTGCTTGCGGCGGGGCGGCTGGTGACATTGACCGGTGTCGGCGGGGTCGGTAAGACGCGGCTGGCGTTGCGGGCGGCGTCGATGGTGCGCACCGATTTCGCCGACGGGGTGTGGCTGATAGAACTCGCCGACGTGACCGATCCGGCACTGCTGATCGATGTGGTGGCGGGTGCGCTGGGGTTGCGCGACGATCCGGCGCGGCCGATGCGTGAGGCGTTGGTGGAATTCTTGCGTGCGCGGGAGGCGCTGCTGGTTCTGGACAACGGCGAACAGGTCGTGGACGCGTTGGCGGATCTGGTGGAAACGCTGTTGCTGGCGTGCGCGGACCTGCGGGTTCTGGTGACCACCCGGGAGCCGCTCGACATCGCCGGAGAAGCGGTGCTGCGGGTCTCGCCACTGACCGTTCCGACTCTCGACGCGGCGCCGACGCTGCGGGCACTGCCTCGATACGACGCGGTGGCGTTGTTCACCGAGCGCGCCGCGGCGGTGGTGCCCGGATTCGAGGTCACCGAGAAGAATATGTCCGCGGTGGCGGGAATCTGCGCCCGCTTGGAGGGCTTGCCGCTGGCGATCGAACTCGCCGCGGCGCGGATCCGCACGATGTCGCCCGAGCAGATCCTGGCTCGGTTGACCGACCGCTACGCACTGCTGACTCGGGGCAGCCGCACCGCGCCGCAGCGGCAACAGACGTTGCGGTGGTGTATCGATTGGAGCTACCGCCTGTGTGCACCGGCCGAGCAGCGGTTGTGGGCTCAATTGTCGGTATTCGCAGGCGGTTTCGAGATAGATGCGGTCGAGCGGGTGTGTACGGCCGAGGCGGGGCGGGGGAGTCTGCTCGACGAGTTGTCGTCGCTGGTGGACAAGTCGATCGTGATCCGGGAAGAGCTGGAGGGCGCTGTCCGGTTCCGGATGTTCGAGACCGTGCGCGACTACGGGCGTGAGCAGTTGCGGGAGGCCGGCGAGGAAACCGCTGTACGTCGGCGCCACCTCGATTGGTGCCGGCAGTTGACGGCGGATGCCGAAGCCGAATGGATCAGCGAGCGGCAGCCCGACTGGCTGGCGCGACTCGAACGCGAGCAACTGAACCTGCGCGAAGCGCTCGAATTCTGTCTGTCCGACGACACCGCGGAATCGGGTGAGGCGGGGCTGCGCATGGTCACCGCGCTGTCGTTGTTCTGGAGTTTCCGAGGGCATTACGGTGAGGGTCGGCGTTGGATCGACCGCGTCCTGGCACACCCGGCCGGTCGGGCTCTGCCCGCCCGGATCCAGGCCCTTCACGTCGGAATTTTGATGGCCGCTGAGCAGCAAGATTTTCTGACTGCGGAGCCGCTGCTGGCACAAATCCGCGACCTCGCCGAACAGGACCCCGCTCCGCTGCACCGGGCACTCGTCGCCTACGTCGACGGTAGTCTGGCGCTGTACCGAGGCGAGGCCGCACGCGCGATTCCCTGCCTCGAGACCGCGATCGATGTATTCGGCTCGAATCCTGCCGGGCATCTTTATATCGCGGCATCGATGACGCTCGGCTGGGCGCTGGCGGCGCAGGGCGACACCCGGAAGGCGATCGAGAATCACGAGCGAGTCCTCGCGATCACGGAGTCGCGGGGTGAATCGCTGTTCCGGTCGAGCACGTTGTGCGGCTTGGGGATCTACGCCTGGCGGCAGGGTGAAACACCGCGTGCGAAAGAACTTCTGACTCGATCGCTGCGGGTGAACGAACGCGTCCGCAGTCCCGTAGTCGCGGTGCTCGACTTCGAGGCGCTGTCCTGGATCATCGCGGAGGAGGACGGCGAGCGCGCGGCGGTGCTGATGGGCGCCGCGGAAAGCCTCTCCCGGTCCGGTTCCGGTGCCTCGATCACGTTCCCGGACTTGACGGAGTCGTACGAGGAATGCGACCGCATCGTGCGCCGCGCGCTCGGCGAGCGACGGTTCGGTGCGGCGTTGCGGCGCGGCCGGGCGATGACGATGAACGCCGCGGTGGCCTACGCGCTCGGCGAGCAGCCGGCCGAGTCGCCTCCTGCCTCCACCGGGCCGGCGCAGCTGACCAAGCGTGAACAGCAGGTCGCGGAGTTGGTCGCGCGAGGGCTCACCAACAAGCAGATCGCCACGAATCTGGTGATCTCGCAGCGCACCGCCCAGGGGCACGTCGAACACATCCTGACGAAACTCGGATTCACCT
This sequence comes from Nocardia sp. 852002-20019_SCH5090214, assembly GCF_001665865.1. Classification (NCBI taxonomy): domain Bacteria; kingdom Bacillati; phylum Actinomycetota; class Actinomycetes; order Mycobacteriales; family Nocardiaceae; genus Nocardia; species Nocardia sp. 852002-20019_SCH5090214. Next base: position 43,762 of record NZ_LZMK01000445.1, read on the forward strand.
CCCGCGCCCAGATAGCGGCCTGGTTCGTGGACCGCGCTCGTCGGTAGAGTTCCTGAGTCGCAACCCGGTCGCCATGGGCCGGGAGCGACGAGTTCGGCTGCCCCGCAGCCGAACTCGTACGCACCGGCACCGCGAACCGGGCGGGTCGACCGGCCCCTGAGATCGACACCTTCATCGATCGCGGTGGGGGGCTTGCTAGGGGGGTGGTCGGCCGACCTCGCATGCGGCTTCGTCGTGTCAGCGAGCTCCGTCCGCCAGGAGTTCGTTCAACGGGTCGACGCCGGCGAGGAGCCGTCGTGAGCGATGGCCCGAACCGAGCGCCGCATCGATAGCCCGCGGCGAGCGAGCGCGACGGGGCCGGGTCACCTGCACCGCGCCACCGGCACGCCGACCAGACGGGTTTCCTCGGCGGTATCGATGTCGATGTCGACGCCCTTTTGGAACAGCAGGATGATGTCGGAACCTCCGAAAGTGAAGTAGCCGAATTCGTCTCCCTTGGCCATGTGCTTGCCGGGGGTGCAGGTGAGGGTTACCGATGCGACGTTCTGCATGCCGACGCACACGACCGCGACCGTTCCGATGTCGCCGCACGGTGAATCGGTGGTATCGATGATGACCACGCCCCGGGTCTGGAAGAACTCGAAGCCGGTCTCGGCGTTGTCCTGGCCCTTCAGGCCGTGGTCGAACAGCTCTACCTGCATGAACGCTTGCCCGTGAGTCACGAACGACTCTTTGACGAGACCGCCCACCGGTAGGTGGAAGCGGTGATAGGCGTGGGTCGGCAGCATGTAGTGGGTGAAGGTCCCGCCGGCGAATTTCTCGGCGTAGTCGCTGCCGGTGAGAAGGGTGGCGATATTGCCGTACTTATGGGTGCCTTTGATCGTGGTCGCCGGAATGTTCGAGGCGTCGTCGATGTCGTAGCGGTGTTGGAACGTGCAGTCGGCGGGTGAGGCTATCGATCGGTTGCTGCCGGGTTCGGCAATCGGTCGTAGGCCGCCGTTCAGTTCGCGGGCGAAGAACTGGTTGAAGGTCATCCAGCCGCTGGGTGCGTTCGGCTTGCCGTCGATCAGGGAGTCGCCGACGTGGTATTCGGGAGCGTTGTCGATGAACGATTCCAGCACGTCGGGTCCGAAGGATTCGGGTGTGTCGAGGAAACTGCCCCAGTCTCGGGCGAAGTCGGTGACCCATTCCCGGAATGTGTCCGAGCCGTATGCCACGGACGTGTCACGGCCGTCGGGTCTCTGGTCGATGATCCAGAAGAAGTGCGAGAGCCGGTCGCTGACCTCTTGGGCGTACCGCTGGTGCGGTGCTTGGGCGCGCCATGCGGGCGAGTCGGTCTCGCGTGGCACCCAGCGAGCGAAATCGTCGATGTAGTCGACGTACTCCGCGACGGACTGGGGCCACGGGAGCGCCTCGAGCAGCTCGTCCTTCAGCCCGTCTTCGGCCACCTGCCGCGCTTGCACCAACGACTGCTCCAAGCCGGCGGCCAAGTCCGGGTCTTCGTCGAGAAGGTCTCTCAACCGCTGCGCGATCGCCATATCACTCACGTCGAACCCCTTCCGCTCGCCACCAGCCCCACCTGTCGGCTACCCCCGCAGCCTCGTTTACACCTCACGCACAGTGACGGTTCAGGCGGAACCATCGCCTGCCGCCCAGCTGGGCGCTTGCATGTTTGAAGCTGCCGCCTCGTGGAATAGGCCTGTGCACGCGGTGTCGACGGAAAGGCGCGCGGGATGAACTCATCGAGCGACGTCGTCGTCGTGGGATCGGGCCCCAATGGTCTTGCGGCAGCGGTCGTTTGTGCGGCGGCGGGCCTGTCGGTCACGGTGCTCGAGGCCGAGCCGGAGGCGGGCGGCGGATGCCGCACACAACGCCTCGATCTGGCGGTTCCGCTGTGGCACGATCTGTGCTCGGCCGTGCATCCGATGGCGGTGGCCTCGCCGTTCTTCGCGCAGTTCGATCTCGCGGCGCGCGGTGTCCGGTTCGGGTATCCCGAGATTTCCTTCGCCCACCCGCTCGACGAGGCGCCAGCGGCTCTGGCCTACCGCGACCTTTCCCGGACGGTGGCCACCCTGGGCGAACACAGCGAACGTGACAGTCGGCTGTACCGGCGGATCATGACGCCGCTGGTCGAGGGCGTCGACGCGGTCCGCGGCCTCGGGCTGTCCGATGTGCGAAGCATTCCCGCCTCGGTCCTGCACCCGCGGGGGCTCGCTACCGCCGCCACGATGGGGATCCGGGCGATGCAACTCGGCACCCGGGTGTGGGACCGCACTACCGACGCGCACGTCTGCGGTGCTCTGCTCAGTGGCGTCGGTGCCCACGCCAACACCGGGATTCCGGCGACGGCAGGTGCGGCTACCGCGTTGCTGCTGGGCACGCTCGCGCATTCGCACGGCTGGCCCATTCCTATCGGCGGGAGCCGGGCCATCACCGACGCGCTGACCGCCGATCTGGCTGCGCGCGGTGCGGAGGTGATCTGCGATCAGCGTGTCGAGTCCGTCGCGGACCTTCCGCCGGCGCGGGTGTACCTGTTCGATACGAACCCTTGGACGCTGGCCGAGGTGTTCGGTGACCGGCTCAGCGCCCGCTACCGCCGGGCGGTGGGCCGCTTCTCGTCGAACAACGGTGTCGCCAAGGTGGATTTCGTGCTCAGCGAGCCGGTTCCCTGGGCCGATTCACGGGTCGCGGCGGCGGGCACCGTGCACCTCGGTGGCACGCGCGAACAGATGGCCCGCGCCGAATCGGACGCCGGTCGCGGCCGCCACAACCCGGCACCGATGATGCTGGTGAGTCAGCCGACCGTCGTCGACCCGACCCGCCTCGGTCCCGACGGGCACCGGCCGCTGTGGAGCTACGCGCACGTCCCCAACGGGTCGACGCGCGACATCACCGAGACCGCGATCGAACAGATCGAGCGGTTCGCTCCCGGTTTCCGCGATGTCGTCGTCGGCTCACGGTGCATCCCCGCCAGTGAAATGTCCTCGCACAACGCCAATTACGTGGGCGGAGACATCGCTGCCGGACATGTGTCGCTGTACCGGATCATGGCGCGGCCGGTTGCGCAGTGGGATCCGTACCGCACCTCGCTGCCCGACGTCTACCTCTGCTCGGCATCCACCCCGCCCGGCCCCGGTGTGCACGGCATGCCCGGCGTGCACGCCGCCCGGAGAGCTCTGCGCAGGCACTTCGGTATCACCGCCATGCCCGACGTCGGTCCGGTGGTCGGGCCGCCGCGATGAGCCGGCCGTCGAGGTGTGCACATTCGAGTGCCGAGATCGCGGGACGAGGCCGGCAGGTCATGACGAAATGCCGGATGAGGCAGACAACATGCGCACGTGACGATGCCCTCGCAGCAGCCGCTGCGAGGGCATCGTCATGCTTCGGTTCCTGCCGACTGTTCGAAATCGTGGGCTAATGCCCCGTTTCGGTACGTAAGCCCGAGTGCCGGCCCGTTACTTGGCCGGCGCCGGCGGGTTGAACGGCGCAGTGGTGGTGGCGAAGTACTGGATCGCGGCGCCGATGGCGACCGGGGCGGTGATGAAGATCTGCCCGGCGAGCACGCCCAGGAAGCCGACGGCGGCAGCACCGGCGACACAGCCGCCGAGCGGGCCGAGGCCGAACAAAGTGGCCAGCGCGCCGGTGGCGACGACGCCGACGGCGGCGCCGGCGATGCAGCCGATGACCGCGCCGCCGATTCCACCGGCCAGGGTGCCGATGGTGGCGCCGGTGGAGATGGTGTCCTTCAGGCGGTTGAACGCGGCGGTTTCACGGTCGTAGGGGGTCTTCCACGGGGCCGAGTCCTCGAAGGGCAGGGCGACGGGCTTGTAGACCGCGTGCGCCACGTCGTACTGCGGGGTGAGGGTGGCGGTGTTGCCGGAGATGTCGGCGGCGATCGGGAATTCGAAGTCGTCGACCCGGAAGTTCAGGGGGGTGCCGGCGAGGACGGTGCCGTTGGCGGCCTTGATCTTGAGCATGCCGTCTTCGTTGACGATGGAGCCGCCGTCGGTCTTGATGACGGCTTTGTCGTTGTCGACGACGCTGGCTTTGTAGTAGACGCTCTCGGGCGCCGCGGGGGCGGCGGGGTCGGCGTTCGCGGTACCGGCCGCGACGCCGACGGCGGCGACCAGCATGGCGGCGGTCGCGGCGAATTTCCTCATCATCATTTTTTGCGGAACCTCGAGACGGAGTGGTTCAGGGACGAACGAATCACAGACCAGGCCAGCTAACAGGCAGTGAACACCGAAATATTTTTCATTCAAACCTCGTTCATCTCGCGCCCCTTGTTGTCGGACAGGCGGCTGAAATCACCAGGATGTGGCCCCACTTCGGGGCGAGGCGGCGAACAAGAAAGGCGGAGATGCGCTTTTAGATGTGGGCGGAATCACATGCTTTGGCCCTCAACCTCTTTGGATATTTCACCGATTCGCCGGACGTCGTGTTGCCGGATTCGAATTCGGTGCGCGAGCCGCGTTGATTGACTTGCGCAGCCCCGAACCAGGCATGAACTTCAGCGAAACTGTTCTGTAACAGATCGTGATCATGCATCTCCAAGGGCAATCGTGACCACATAGATCCAGTGTGAAGCGGTTTTGACAATTCGACGTGCCCGGGTCAGTCTTTAGGTACTTCTGTAGCAGAACTACGGTCGAAGGAAGCGATGGTTGTCGAGTCGCCGCGTCCGCGGGTGATCAGGGAGCATCGGTGGGCCGGATGGTTGGCGGTGTCGGCGGTCTGTCTCGGTGCGTTCATGGGACAACTGGATGCCAGCATCGTCACTCTCACGTTCCCGGCGCTGCAGTCGGAGTTCGGGGCTCCGCTGGCGAGTGTGCAATGGGTGTCGCTCGCCTACCTGGTGACCCTCGTGGGTCTGGTCGTCGCGGCTGGAAGAGTGTCCGACGCTGCCGGACGCAAGTTCGTCTACCTTCAGGGTTTCGTGATCTTCACCCTCGCCTCCGGCTTGTGCGCGCTGGCGCCGAACCTGTGGTGGCTCACAGGTTTTCGGGTTCTGCAGGCAGTAGGGGCGGCGATGCTGCAAGCCAACAGTGTGGCGCTGGTGGCAACGAGTGTCGCGGCACGTCGGATCCGCACCGCGTTGGGAGTGCAGGCCGGTGCGCAGGCGCTGGGTCTGGCGCTCGGACCGCTGGTCGGGGGAGTGGTCGTGGCCTCGCTGGGCTGGCGATGGGTGTACGCGATCAATGTGCCGGTGGGGTGTCTGGCGGTTGTCGCGGGGCGATACCTGTTGCCGCGCACGCGTACTCGCGCGCGGTTGACCGGATTCGATGTGCCGGGTCTGCTGCTGCTCATCGGCGGCGCGGCCGGCGTGCTGACCGCCGCATCGGCGGTTTCCGGACTCGGGGTGCCGGCGTGGACGTCGGTGTTCCCGGCGGCATTCGCGATCGCCTGCGCCGTAGGCCTGTGGTGGTGGGAGAGAAGGACCGAGCATCCACTGATCGATCCGGCGCAGTTCGCACATCCGCCGCTGCGACGCGGCCTTCTCGGAGCATGGGCGGCGTATCTGGTGCTGTTCGGCCCGCTGGCATTGTTTCCGCAGATCGCATCGGCCGGCGCGGTCGGCACCGGGTTGCTCCTCACGGCGCTGCCGGCCGGATTCGCCGTGGCCGCGGTCGGGGGTGCGCGGGTGCTGCCGAACCGATGGCGCGCCGCGGGCAGGGAACGCGTCGGCGCGACGATCATGGTGATCGCCACCGCGGCGATCGTGATCGAGCCGACGACGCCGTGGTGGGCGGCGATCTGGCTGGCGGTGCTCGGCATCGGTCTGGGCATGTTCATTCCCGGAAACAACGCCGTCATCATGACCGCGGTCCCCGAGCATCGCTCCGGCACGGCGGGCGGATCGGTGAACATGGCTCGCGGTCTGGGAACGGCGGGCGGGGTGGCGGTGGTGACACTCTCTCTTCATCTGTGCGACGCCGCGCATCTGCCGGCCGACGGCGCGCGGGTGGCCGTGGCCGTACTGTCGATCGTGGCCGCCGCGGCTCTGGCCACCACATGTCAACGGCGCGCCGAACCAGTGCAGCGAAAGGCAGCAGCCCGATGAAGGGACCGTCCGCCGACACCGGCGAACTCGGCGAAGTGGCTCTGGCCGATGTCATCGCCAGGCTCCGACGCGCCATGCGGCGAGCAGCGCGCACCGCCGAACCTGCGGCGACCCTGTCGGTCGCGCAGTTGGAACTGCTGTCGTGCGTGGGCGACCACCCAGGGGTGCGGCCCGGTCAGGTGGCTCGCCTCCTGCAATTGGCCCCGAATACGGTGACGACCTTGGCGAACGCGCTGACTCAGCGCGGCATGATGGCCCGGGCGGGCGGCGACGACCGGCGCGCGGTGACCCTGACTCTGACGGCCGCGGGCCGGCAAGCGGTCCAGGAGTGGCAGGCGACCAACACGGCCATCCTGCGTGCGGCATTGTCGTCGTTGCACCCCGGGTGGCAGCATCTTCTCACCGCGGCCACGCCGGCGCTCGCCGAGCTGACCAGCGCCGTCGATGCGCTCACCGAGCCCCCGCGGGACGACCGTTCGGCCTCGTCCTAGTCGAAAGGCTTCGCGCCCCACCGCAAGACGAGTGTGCCCGTGGTCCCGGCCGGGAC
>NZ_LZMK01000446.1:0-629 GCF_001665865.1 Nocardia sp. 852002-20019_SCH5090214
TGCAGAGCGCGAGCGCCGACAGAGACCGGGTAGGTCGGCTCGTGCGGGGCCGCCACCGCATCCGCGGCGTCCTCAAATTCCGTGGTGTCTGGGGGCTCGTCAGTCGGCACACCGGCACCTTCCGCATGCTATGAAACAGGCTGCACCCCAACGCCATCCGCGCTCTGATGCTCGCCAGTGCGGGATCGATACGCCAAGAACAAGCGAACCCCGGGTTCCTCGACAAGCTCGGTGACCTGCACGGTTACCAGGTCATCCCGGTCGCCCCAGCGGCGCGGAGACGGGCCCACGTCGTAGGCGACCTCGACACCGCTACGCCACAGCCCAGCGAATCGGGCACTGCCGGCGAGTCGTCGAAGAAGCCGGGCTCCCTCCGGCGCATCGCGGAAGCGGCCCAATGCTGCACGCAGAGTCGCTACGAAGAACTGGGCGTCCTCCTCGGGGCCCTGGCGACACGATTTGTCAGCCGAGGAGAAGCGCCAGATGGCGAGGTTGTTCTCGGCTTGGTCCAGGCCGGGAAACAGCCTCTGGAACTGCTGGTTGGCTGCCACGACATTCCACAGGGGATCGCAGAAGCCACAGGCAATCGCCCGCGCGTCCCATGTCGCCAACTCCCCTCGGCGACCAGG
>NZ_LZMK01000447.1:0-1175 GCF_001665865.1 Nocardia sp. 852002-20019_SCH5090214
CACGGCCACGCACCGCATCGGGCACCGCTGCCAGTGCAATACATCGACTACACACTCTGGCAACGAACCTGGCTCGGTGAACTGCGGGACCCGCACAGTGCTATCGCTGTCGAGCTGGCGTTCTGGGAACAGGCCCTGGCCGGGATGTCCGAACACCTCGAGCTCCCCACCGACCGACCCTACCCACCGACCCCCGACCACCACGGCGCCGGCCTGAAAGTCGAATGGCCGGCGAGACTGCAGCAGCAGATCGACCGAACAGCGCGCGAACACAACGCGACCGGCTTCATGGTCATCCAGGCCGCCCTGACAGTGCTGTTGTCGAAGATCAGCGCCGACCCCGACGTAGCGGTCGGCTTTGCCGTCGCCGGTCGTGATGATCCCGCCCTCGACGAGTTGGTCGGCTTCTTCGTCAACACCCTCGTCCTCCGAGTCGACCTCACCGGGGATCCCACCTTCAACGAGCTACTCACCCAAGTCCGCACCCGCAGCCTGGAAGCGTTCGAACACCGGCACGTCCCGTTCGAGGTACTGGTGGAACGACTCAATCCGGCCAGATCATTGACACATCACCCGCTGATCCAGGTTCTGCTCGCATGGCAGAACTTCACCGGAAACAACGATCCAGCAGCCGGTTTGGCGCTGGAAGACCTCCAGGTCACCTCGCTTCCGTTGGATACTCACAGCGCCCGCATGGACATAGCGTTTTCGCTCGGCGAACGCTTCACCGATACCGGCGACCCCGCCGGACTCGGCGGAGCGGTGGAATTCCGCACCGACATCTTCGACACCACCACCATCGAAACACTCGTCGACCGGTTGGAACGAACACTGAACGCCGTCACCACCAACCCGGAACAACCACTGTCATCGATAGACCTGCTCGACGAGACCGAACACACCCGGCTGGACGAGATCGGCAACCGTACCGTATTGCGTACGCGCACACCATCGATGAAGTCGGTACCGGAACTGTTCGCCGAACAGGTCGCCCGCACCCCCAACGCAACAGCATTGAGCTGCGGCGATCGTTCATACAGTTACCGGCAACTGGACGAGGCGGCGAACCGGCTGGCGCATCTGCTCAGCGGTCACGGTGTGGGTCCCGGATGCGTGGTCGGGCTACTGATGCAACGCTCGGCACAAGCGATCACCGCCATCACCGCGGTACTCGA
>NZ_LZMK01000448.1:0-743 GCF_001665865.1 Nocardia sp. 852002-20019_SCH5090214
CTGACGTGTGTGTACTGGCCGGCCAGATCGCGGGTCAGGTCGCGGTGTTCGCGCATCACCCGTAGCCAGGGCCCGAGTGCTGGAATTCCAACCGGCACATCACCAGCCAAACGGGCGACATCCGGTGGCTGTCGAGCGTGAGGTGAATCGGGTGTGGTGGTGGTCATGAAACCCCCTCGAACGCCGACACTTTCGTGTCAGCGAATACAGGAATTGGTGAAAAGTTTTCTCCCCCGAGCGCTTTCGTTCCTACCAGAATCCCGCGATGGCGGCAACGAACAACCAGCGGTCTCACCGGCGAAGAGGCGCGCTCGACCTCGACCCCACGGCGGTGTTCACCACGTGGTGTCCACCAATCGGCGACGGGCGGGAAAAATTTCGAGGGATACTGCGAGTATCAATTTTCGCCGCTGTCGCAGGTAAATCCACCTCTTTGTGGGGATAGCGCGAGTATATATAAAAACTCCATCCCTTCAACGCCTGGTGAATCACAATTTTCCGCGTTTTGATGGTAGGGCAACTGCTCCTGCTTCGAAGGGAAATTGATTGTGGATCCGATGGTCGTTCTTTCCTGGATCGATACCGGCTCTGCGGCAGTCTCGAACGGACTGACGATCGCCGCCCAGGTGCTCTCGCTCGTCCTCCCGTTCCTCTGAGCTGCTAAAACACCGGATCAGCGCCCCGGTCCAGTCGGCATTGACGACGCCGGGGCGCTGATCCCCGAAACGCCACACCATTCATTC